>DATBOH010000243.1:0-5254 GCA_036553915.1 Caulobacteraceae bacterium
TCGCCTTGTCGTAGAGCAGCTCCTCGCGCGTTTCGGTGGTGAATTCGAGGTTCGGCCCCTCGACGATAGCGTCAACGGGGCAGGCTTCCTGGCACAGTCCGCAATAGATGCACTTCACCATGTCGATGTCGTAGCGGGTGGTGCGACGCGAGCCGTCCTCGCGCGGCTCGGCCTCGATGGTGATCGCCTGGGCCGGGCAGATGGCTTCGCAGAGCTTGCAGGCGATGCAGCGTTCCTCGCCGTTGGGATAGCGACGCAGGGCGTGTTCGCCGCGAAACCTCGGCGACTGCGGGTTGCGCTCATTGGGATAGAGCACCGTCGCCTTGGGCCGGAACATGTACTTCATGCCGAGCATGAAGGCCTCGCCGAAGTCCATCAGCGCCGCGCCCTTGGCCGCCTGGCTGAAGCGTTCGAAGAAGCTCATGGGCGGCTCCGCATCAGTGGCCGCCGATCCGGCAGACGTAGCTGGAAAGCTCGTGCTGGTCGTAGCCGCTCTTGATCTCGAGGCGCCCACCCTCGGCATGGCACTTGTCGGTGGCCGCCTTGAGGGCGTCATAATTGGCGACACCCGGCCCCAGGTCATAGGAGCCGGATCCACCGCCGGCGCAGGCGCCAAGCGCCAGGGCGGTCAACAGCAGCCACGCCCTCATGGCCCGAACACCCGATAGGCGCCGATGGCGACCACGGCCGCGATCGAGGCGGGCAGGAACACCTTCCAGCCCAGGCGCATGAGTTGGTCGTAGCGGTAGCGCGGGGCCACAGCCTTCACCATGGCGAACATGAAGAAGAAGAACAGGGTCTTGGCGAAGAACCACATGAATCCAAAGAAACTGGCCACGGTCGAGCTCCACGCGGCCGTGAACGGCGTCGGGAACGGAGCCTCCCAGCCGCCGAAGAACAGAATGCTGATCATCGCGCACATCAGGACGATGTTGGCGTACTCACCGATCATGAACAGCAGATAGGGCGTCGAGGAATATTCGACCTGGTAGCCGGCCACGAGCTCTGACTCGGCCTCCGGAAGGTCGAAGGGCGGTCGATTGGTCTCGGCCAGCGATGAGATGAAGAACACCATCGCCATCGGGATCATGACCAGCGCCATCGGCAGTTGACGCAGGCCCCCCCCGCCCAGGACATTCCAGTTCCAGAAGCCGCCGCCCTGCTTGGCGACGATCGTCTGCAGGTTCATCGAACCGGCCAGGATGATCACGGTGACAATTACAAAGCCGATCGAAACCTCATAGCTGACCATTTGGGCGGCCGAGCGCAGGGCCCCCAGGAACGGATACTTCGAGTTCGAGGCCCAGCCTCCCATGATGATGCCGTAGACGCCGAGTGAGGAGATCGCGAACAAATAGAGGATCCCGACATTGATGTTGGAAACTACCCAGCCGGGCGCGAGCGGCACCACCGCCCAGCCGGCGAAGGCGAGCGTGAAGCTGACCAGCGGGGCAAGCAGGAAGACCATCTTGTCGGCCCCGGCCGGGATGACGATTTCCTTGAGGACGAATTTCAGGAAGTCGGCGAATGACTGAAGCAGGCCGAAGGGTCCGACGACATTGGGGCCTTTGCGCAGCTGAACGGCCGCCCAGATCTTGCGATCGGCGAGCAACAGGAACGCCAGCGACAGCAGAAGCCAGACCAGGATCGCCAGGATCTGAAGAACCGTCAGCAGGGTCCAGCCGCCCGGCGTCGCCCAGAAAGGGACCGCGGTCATTCCGCCGCCATCTTCACGCCGGCCGCCAGAGCCGCGCATTCGGCCATGGTGGGGCTGGCGCGGGCGATCGGATTGGTGAGGTGAAACGCTTCGATCGGGCTGGCCAGCTCCGCGTCGCTCCACGGGCCGGCGTCGCCAAGCCCTCCCAGATCGAGCGCGGCCGGGCGGGAACCCGGAGCGTAGTCGATCTGCCCGAAGCTCGGATGGTCGTCGAACAGGCGCTCGCGCAGGGCGTCGAGGGTGTCATAGGGCAGCGTCGCCCCGAGATGCTCCGACAAGGCGCGCAGAATAGCCCAATCTTCCTTGGCCTCGCCCTTGGGATAGACGGCGCGCTCACCGCGTTGCACCCGTCCCTCTGTGTTGACGTAAAGGCCCGGCTTTTCGGTATAGGCCGCGCCCGGCAGAATGACATCGGCGCGATGGGCGCCGCGATCGCCGTGACTACCCAGATAGATGACGAAGGCGTCGGTCTGGGAAAGATCGATCTCATCGGCGCCAAGCAGGAAGAGCACGTCGGCGCCGCCCTGGGCGGTCAGTTCCGCCGCCGTGCGGCCGCCGGGACCCGGGACCAAGCCAAGGTCCAGTCCTCCAACCCTGGCGGCGGCGGTATGCAGCACGTTCCAGCCGTTCCACCCCTCGCGCACGACGCCCGCGGCCTCGGCCGCCAGCGCCGCCGTCCGCAGGATCGCCGCCCCATCAGCGCGCGCCAGAGCCCCCTGGCCGATGATCACCGCCGGCCGCTCGGCCGACGCGAAAGCGGCGGCGAAGGCGCAGCCCTTGTCGCCAAGGCGGGATACGGTGCCGATATTGGCGCCTAGGCGTTCGTAGTCGAAGCCGAGCTCAGCGGCCTTGCCGATGAGGCCGAAGCGCGTCGATCCGCCCAGCCATAGTTTGCGGAGTCTGGCGTTGAGAACCGGCGCCTCCAGACGCGGGTTGGTTCCGATCAGAAGCACCGCATCGGCCTTTTCCAGGCCGGCGATCGTCGAATTGAACAGCCAGCTTTCGCGCGGCCCAGCGCCCAGCGCCGCTCCATCCTGGCGGCAATCGAGGCTGGCGACGCCAAGGCCGCGGAACAGGTCAAGGGCGGCTTTCATCGATTCGGCGTCCTGGAGGTCGCCGGCGATCACGCCGATCCGGCTCGCTGCGGCGCCCTTCAGGCGCTCGGCGGCGAGCGCCAATGCCTTTGGCCATGACACCGGCGTCAGGCGGCCCGCTATCCGGACCATTGGCCGGTCCAGGCGTTGACGCCCCAGGCCGTCGCACGCGTAGCGCGTCTTGTCGGAGATCCACTCCTCGTTGATGTCCTCATTGACCCGGGGCAGCACGCGCAGCACGGCCGGCCCGCGCGCGTCGATGCGAATAGCGCTGCCAAGCGCGTCCATCACGTCGACCGATTGGGTTTTGCTGAGCTCCCAGGATCGGGCGTTGAACGCATAGGGCTTGGAGGTCAGGGCCCCCACCGGGCACAGGTCGATGACGTTGGCGGACAGTTCGCTGGTCACCGCCCGATCCAGATAGGTGGTGATCTCAACGTCTTCACCGCGCGAGATCAGGCCAATCTCGGCCACGCCGGCCACCTCGCTGATGAAGCGCACGCAGCGGGTGCATTGAATGCACCGGGTCATCACCGTCTTGATCAACGGCCCCATGTATTTTTCTTCGACAGCGCGTTTGTTCTCGGCGTAACGGCTGGCGTCCCGGCCGTAGCCCATCGACTGATCCTGCAGATCGCACTCTCCGCCCTGATCACAGATCGGGCAGTCGAGGGGATGGTTGATGAGGAGAAACTCCATCACCCCTTGGCGGGCTTTCTTCACCATCGGTGAGTTGGTGATGATCTCCTGGCCGTCAGCGGCCGGCAGGGCGCACGAGGCTTGCGGCTTGGGCGGACCTGGCTTCACCTCCACCAGGCACATGCGGCAGTTGCCGGCGATCGACAGGCGCTCGTGATAACAGAAGCGCGGGATTTCCTCGCCGGCCAGCTCGGCCACCTGCAGAACGGTCATGCCGTTCTCGAAGGCGACGTCCTTACCGTTGACCTTGGCGGTGGGCATGGAGTGCGGCGGGGTTCCGGAAGGCAGGAGACGGCGGTCGGGCGATAGCCCGCTACTCGGCGGCGATCAAGGTTGCGCCGGGTACGTTGGCGCGACGGGTGCGGTAGCGGGCGATGCGCTCTTCGATTTCGGGGCGGAAGTGGGCCATCAGCCCCTGAATCGGCCACGCGGCGGCGTCGCCGAGACCGCAGATGGTGTGCCCCTCGACCTGGCTGGCGACGTCCAGAAGCATGTCGATTTCCTTTGGCTCCGCCTCGCCTGTGACCATCCGCTCCATGATTCGCCACATCCAGCCCGTGCCCTCGCGACAGGGCGTGCATTGGCCGCAGCTCTCGTGTTTGTAGAAATACGACAGGCGGGCGATGGCGGCGACGACATCGCAGGACTTGTCCATGACGATCATGGCGGCGGTGCCAAGTCCGGACTTCCGGGCCGCCAGGTCGTCGAAATCCATCAGCGCCTCTTCAGCCTCAGCGGCCGGTATCAGCCTGACCGACGAGCCGCCGGGGATGACGGCCTTGAGGTTGCCCCAGCCGCCGCGGACGCCGCCGAAATGGTCGTCGATGAGCTGGCGCATCGGGATCGACATCGCCTCTTCGACCACGCATGGGGTGTTCACGTGGCCCGAGGCGCTCATCAGCTTGGTGCCGGAATTCTTGGGGCGACCGAAGCTTGCGAACCATTCGGCCCCACGGCGCAGGATTTCCGGCGTGACGGCGATCGACTCGACATTGTTGACCGTCGTTGGGCAGCCATAGACGCCGGAGCCGGCCGGGAACGGCGGCTTCAGGCGCGGTTGACCCTTCTTGCCCTCGAGACTCTCGAGCAACGCCATCTCGTCCCCGCAGATATAGGCTCCAGCCCCGTGGGTGACGCGGATGTTGCAGTCCCAGCCATTGAGGTTGTTCCGGCCGATCAGCTTCGCCTTGGTCGCTTCGACGATGGCGGCTTCGAGACGCTCGCGCTCCAGGAGGTATTCGCCGCGGATATAGATGAAACAGTCATGGGCGCGGATGGCGTAGGCGGCGACCAGGCAGCCTTCGATCAGGCGGTGCGGGTCGCCGCGCATGATCTCCCGATCCTTGCAAGTGCCCGGTTCGGATTCGTCGGCGTTGACCACCAGATAATGGGGCCGCTCGCCTTCCTGCTTCGGCATGAAGGTCCATTTCAGCCCGGTGGCGAAACCGGCCCCGCCGCGACCGCGCAGGCCCGACGCCTTGATCTGTTCGCACACCCATTCGGGCGAGACGCTCAGCATGTCGGCCGTGCCGTTCCATACCCCGCGCCGGCGCGCACCCTCCAGGCGCCAATCCTCCAAGCCATAGAGATTGGTGAAGATGCGATCCTTGTCCTCGAGAATGCCGACCACTAGCCCTTAGCCTTGCTTGAAAGCGACCGCGCCAGCCGGGCGCGCTTGAACACCGACCACGCCAGGGTGCTCCACCCCGCGGCGACGATTACCAGGCCGGCGGCGATCATCCAG
>DATBOH010000264.1:0-1923 GCA_036553915.1 Caulobacteraceae bacterium
CGCCCATTCCCATCGTTCCGCCTGTGCCCCCGATCCTGCCTCCCCGCCCCCCGCCGGATCCGCTGCCTCCCAATGTCCTCGCTCCGATCATCGGGCCGGAGTTGGCGACCTATGGGGTGGTGCAGCCGTTGGCGAGACAGCTCGGGGTCGCGATCCTCGGCACGCTCGACGACCGGGCCGGCGACACCTACCAGCCAGACGGCTGCGTGGTTCAGCCGGCGGTCGCGCCGGGAAGCTTGCCGACCAGGAAGCCGGGGCCGGCGGCTGCGCCCTGCCCATTGTTCGCGCCCTCGGTCTGGGGCCGGTTCTTCGGCCAGACGATCGACAACCACTACCAGGCGTTCGCCGATCCCCGCGCCAGCGGCGACATGGGAGGCTTCCAGGGCGGCGTCGACCTTCTGCGCGGTTCGCTGATCGCCGGCCAATACGAGCGGGCGGGTCTCTATGGCGCCTATGGCGACGTGAGCGCCGACGTGAACGGCCTCGTCACCAATCCGGCGGCGACCGCCTACATTCTCAGCCGCACGGGTTCAGTCAACCTGAATGCCGGGTCAGTGGGCGGCTACTGGACCCATGTCGGGCCGGGCGGCTGGTATCTCGACACGGTGCTGCAGGGGACCTGGTACGGGGGATCGGCCAGCACGCAGTTCGCGAGGCTCAACACCAGCGGAACGGGCTTCATCGCGTCCCTGGAGGGCGGCGTTCCCTTCGCATTGCCGCAATTCGGGCCGGGCTTCGCGCTCGAGCCGCAGGGGCAAATCCTGTGGCAGAAGGTTTCCTTCCGGCACGACTACGACGGTCTTGGCGATGTCGCGCTCGGCGACACGACCGGGCCGAGCGGGCGCATCGGGCTGCGCGGCAAATGGACGATCGCAACCGGAGGCGGTCAGGTCTGGGAGCCCTATCTCAGGGCCAATCTCTGGCAGGACTGGGGGGCTGACGCCAACGCCGTCTATTCGGGGAGCGACATGGCGCCGCTGGTGAGCCGGGCCACGATGCTGGAGCTTGGCGGCGGCCTGACCGGACGGCTCAACGCAAACATCTCTCTCTTCGCCAATGCCGACTATGAATTCGCGGTCGGCTCGGGCGTCGAGAAACGAAGCGGCGTTCGCGGCGCGTTCGGCGCCCGATACACGTGGTGAGCGCCGCCTGACCCGTCGGCGCGAGGATCCGTAAGCGACGAATCCGCCTGCCGTTTTCGTAAGCCGTGCGCCGCCAAGGGCAAGCTCACCGCGCGCGTGTGCGTCGATGCGGCTCATCGCGACAATCTGCGCGCCGAACTGCGCCCCGAGGAATGGCTGGTCATCGAATGACCCCAGACCGAAGCCGAACCGACCAAGTATTGGCTGTCCATTCTGCCCCCCGACATCGCCTTCGACCGACTCCTCGACGCCATCAAATTACGTTGGCGCATCGGCCCTGAAAACATGAGGACGCGCCAGTAACATGAAACTGAGCCCGCCAGCACTCGCCTGCGACACCAGGGCCAAGGCGATGATCTCCGCCTCGGAAAGGCGTCGCGGCTATCCGGCCGGTCTTTGAGCGAACTTGTCGCGCAGGTAGGCGGCGACGAAGACCGGCACCCGGGCGCCATCGATGTCGCGCGGGCCGCGCACGACATGCATACGCGAAAATTCCGCGTGAGGGTCGCCCGCCAGATAGGCTTCGATTGTAGCCTTGGCCTCGGCGGCGGGCGCCGCGAGCGTCATCAGCTTCATGCAGGCGATGCGCTGGGGCGTGAACACCAGGGTCCAGCCGGGCGCAATGATCGCCTCATCGGCGCTGACGCCTGTCTCTTCCAGCAATTCCCGGCGCGCGCTCGCCTCGAGATCGACCTTACCGTCGAATATATCGGTCGGATCCGGCGTCCCGGCGGGAAAGTAGATCTGCCCGGCGTTGAACGTATGGGGCGCCATCTCGCCG
>DATBOH010000267.1:0-12045 GCA_036553915.1 Caulobacteraceae bacterium
TGAGCATCTCGCGGTCATCGATGCGATAGGGGCGGTCGACTTTCAAGCCTTCGAGATTGGCGGTGATTCGACTTTGGCCGATGCCTTCGCTGATCGAGCTTCCCTCGGCGATCAGGTTTCCATGCGCGTACCAGTCGTATAGCGCCGCTCCGTGCGGATCGGCCAAGCCGATGACGACATCGGGGTTTTGCTCGCGGAGCGCCATCGCCACCCCGGCGAGCGTGCCGCCGGAGCCTACGGCGCAGATGAAGCCGTCAATGCGCCCACCGGTCTGTGTCCAGATTTCCGGCCCAGTCGTCTCTGCATGGGCGCGGCGATTGGCGAGGTTGTCGAACTGGTTGGCCCAGATCGCTCCGGCCGGTTCCTCGATATTAAGCCTTTCCGCCAGGCGGCCGGAAAAGCGCACATAGTTGTCGGGGCTGGAGTAGGGGGCCGCATCGACTTCGAGGATGTCGGCGCCCATCAGGCGGATGGCGTCCTTCTTTTCCTGGCTCTGGGTGCGCGGGATGACCACCGTGCAGCCATAGCCCAGGGCCTTGGCGACCATGGCCAGCCCAATTCCAGTGTTACCGGCTGTGCCCTCGACAATTCGCCCCCCAGGGCGCAGCGTTCCGTGTCGCTCGGCGTCACGGACGATATAGAGGGCGGCGCGATCCTTGATCGATTGACCGGGGTTGGCGAACTCCGCCTTGGCGAGAATCTCGCATCCGGTCGCGGCGCTAGCCTGGCGCAGCCTGATGAGGGGGGTCTGGCCGATCGCCTCTAGGACGCTGGCGCGGATATCCATGCCCCTAATTGGTCGGCCACTGCGTCCCGCGCAAGCGTCATTTCGCAGCTCAGCTGCGGCTCAGACCCAACTGAATGACGTCGATCCGGCCGGCGCGGAAGCCGGCCTCGCAATAGCTGAGATAGAACCGCCAGAGGCGGCGAAAGCGTTCATCGAAGCCAAGGGCGCGAATATCGCTCCACGCCGCCTCGAAGGTCTCGGCCCACCGGTCGAGCGTCTGGGCGTAGGCTTCGCCAAACCGCGACACCGCCCGCCATTCGAGACCGGCTCGCCCAATCGCCTCCCGTAGCCGGGTCTCGCTCGGCAACAATCCGCCGGGGAAGATGTACTTGCGCAGGAAATCCGAACGGCTGCGATAGACCTTGAAGAGCTCGTCGCGGATGGTGATGATCTGCAAGCCGGCGCGACCTCCCGGCCCCAAGACATCGCGGATTTTGGCGAAATAGGCCGGCCAATAGGCTTCGCCGACCGCCTCGAACATCTCGATCGAAGCGACCCGATCGAACCGTCCGTGCACGTCCCGATAGTCCATGAGGCGAACGTCGACGCGCTCGGCCAGGCCCTGCTCGAACATCCGCTGCCGCGCAAAGGCATGCTGGGCTTCAGAGATCGTGATAGCCGTGACCCTGGCGCCCGTTTCGCGCGCGGCGAACTCAGCGAATCCGCCCCAGCCGCAACCAATTTCCAGGACCGTGTGACCTGGCCTCAGGTCAATCTGTTCCGCCAGCCGCGCGTATTTGGTCCGCTGCGCCTCCGCCAGCGTCTCCTTGCCGCTTTCGAAGATGCCGGAGGAGTAGGTCATGCTGGGATCGAGCCAGCGGGCGAAGAAGGCGTTGCCGAGATCATAGTGGGCGTGGATGTTGCGCCGCGCCCCGGAACGGCTGTTGCGCCGGAACCCGTCGATCAGGCGTTGGAAGGCCCCAAAGATCTTGCCGCCGCGGACCAACAGCTCAAGGCGGTCGAAATTCCAGGTCAACGCTTCCAACAGCGCCGAGAGGTCGGGCGATTCCCATTCGCCCGCCATGAACGCCTCGCCAAAGCCGATATCGCCCGCGGCCATCACCCGGCGGATGAAGGCATAGTCGCGAATGATCAGGTGACCTCCCGGTCCCGGGCCCGCGCCCTCGAGGCGAAACGTTTCACCCGACGGCAAGGTGATCGTCAGCACCCCGCAGGTCCAGGCGCCCTTCAGAACGGCCAGGGCGGCGCGGAATCGTGCTGGCGGGCGCTGGGTTTGGCTCTTGGCGACAGGCGCGTCGGACATCTGCGAAACCCTCCCAGGGCGCGAAGCCGACCCGAGCGGCATGATCGGCCGGCTCGCCTTGGACATAGTTCTACGCTAAGCGCGGCCGCGCGGATCGCAAGGAAATCGAATGACTCTCCATTCTGTCGTCGAGGTCGCGGCGCCGGGCTGCGCGCCGATCCGCTTCGGCAACGCCTTGCCGCTGGCCCTGATCGCCGGACCTTGCGTTCTCGAGAGCCGCCAGCATGCTCTGGAAACGGCGCATGCTTTGAAAGAGATCGCCGAACGCCTGGGAATCGGGCTCGTCTACAAGACCTCGTTCGACAAGGCCAACCGCAGTTCCGCGGCCGGCGTCCGAGGCCTGGGTCTTGCCGAGGCCGTGCCGATTTTCGCCGAGATTCGCGAGCGCGTCGGCCTGCCGGTCATCACCGATGTGCACGAGCGCGAACAATGCGCGATCGCCGCCCAGGCCGTGGACATCCTGCAAATTCCCGCCTTTCTCAGCCGGCAGACCGATCTGATTGTCGCCGCCGCCAAAACCGGCCGGGCGATCAACATCAAGAAAGGCCAGTTCCTCGCGCCCTGGGACATGAAACACGTCATCGCCAAGGCGACGGCGGCGGGGGCTGCCAATGTCATGGCCTGTGAGCGCGGGGTCTCGTTCGGCTACAACACCCTGGTTTCGGATATGCGCGCCCTGCCTATCCTGGCGGAGATTGGCTGTCCGGTGGTCTTCGACGCCACCCATTCGGTGCAGCAGCCAGGCGGACGCGGCGAAAGCTCGGGCGGTGAGCGGCGGTTCGTGCCGACCCTGGCCCGCGCCGCCGTGGCGGTCGGCGTGGCGGCAGTGTTCATGGAGACCCATGCCGATCCAGATCATGCGCCCTCCGATGGCCCGAACATGGTGCCGCTGTCCGAATTCGAGTCTCTCGTCGCCGAGCTCATGGCCTATGACGCCCTGACCAAGGCACGGGCTCGGGGCTAGGCGCGGATGGATCTCATCGGCCTTCAAACCCTGCTCGACGAAGTTGCCGGCGCGCGGGTTCTGGTGATCGGCGACATCATGCTCGATTGTTTCATCGACGGGGCGGTGAGCCGGGTCTCGGCCGAGGCCCCGGTGCCGGTATTGGCCCACAGGAGCGAAGCCGTGATGCTCGGCGCGGCCGGCAATGTCGCCCGCAATCTGGCGGCGCTCGGTGGTGTAGCGACTTTGATTGGCCTGATCGGTGACGATGACGAGGGCCGCGAGGTCCACGCTCTTATATCCGAAGGCGTCAGGGCTGAACTCATCATCGATCCTGGGCGCCGAACGACGACCAAGACCCGTTTTGTCAGCTCTGGCCAGCAGCTCCTGCGCCTCGATCGCGAGGATGTCGCCCCCGCCGAAGGCGCGGTCGAAGCCCGGTTGACAGACGCCGTCAAGGCGGCCGCCGGCGAAGCGCGGGCGATCCTGCTATCCGACTACGGAAAAGGGGCGGTGACGGCGGGCGTCGCGGCCGCAGCCTTGGCGGCGGCCAAGGCCCGGGGCATCCCGCTCATCGTCGATTCCAAGGCGCGCCATTTCGCGCTCTACGGTGAAGCCGATGTGATCAAGCCGAACGCTGCCGAACTGGCTTTTGCGACGGGATTGCCGACCGCCACCGACATCGAGGTGGAGGTGGCCCTCGCCGAAGCGCTGGCGCACTCGCCTTGCGGAGCGATCCTGGTCACCCGCTCCGCCAAAGGCATGAGCCTGGCGGTCCGCGGCCAGCCGGTGCGGCATTTCCGCCGCCCGGCCCCGGAAGTCTTCGATACCGCCGGAGCCGGCGACACGGCTTTGGCGGCGCTCGGCCTGGCGCTAGCGGCTGGGGCGAAGCTGGCCGATGCGACACGTCTGGCGCTGCTGGCGTCCAGCGTGGCCGTGGAAAAGGCCGGCGTCGCGGTGGTGTCGCCAGCGGAACTTTTGGAGGCCGAACTTGCCGCCCATCGCCAACCGAGCGAGGCCAAGATCGTCACCCACGAGGGCTTGCTCAAGGCGGTGCGCCGGTGGCGCGGGCGCGGCCTGCGTATCGGCTTTACCAACGGCTGTTTCGACATTCTCCATCCCGGCCACGTCGCCTATCTGGCCCAGGCGCGGAGCTGGTGCGACCGCTTGGTCGTGGCGGTCAATTCCGATGCCTCGGTGTGTCGCGCCAAGGGCCCCGGCCGTCCCATCAATGACCTTGAGGGCAGGGCGCTGGTGTTGGCCGGGCTGGCCTGCGTCGATCTGATCACCGCCTTTGAAGAGGATACGCCGGCCGCCCTGATTGCGGCGCTGCGGCCCGATGTGCTGGTCAAGGGTGGCGACTATGAACCGGAAACCGTGGTTGGCGCCGATCAGGTGCGAAGCTGGGGCGGGGAGGTGAAGATCGCCGACTTCGTTGTTGGCCATTCCACCACGGCCACACTGGCGCGGACCGCCCGCGGGTGAGCGAACGGCTGGTTCTGATCACCGGCGGGGCCGGCTTCATCGGGTCGCACGTTGCCGCGACGCTGGCCGCCGACCGCTCGATCGCCGTCGCCGTCTGCGACCGCTTCGGCGAGGCCTCGCTCGGCAAGTGGCGCAACCTCGCCAAACATCCGATCGCCGATTTCGTCGCTCCCGACCAACTCGACGGCTGGCTGGCGGGTCGCGGGCGCGATGTCGAGGCGATCGTCCATATGGGCGCGATCTCCTCGACCACCGAGCCGGACGCGGAGCGGATCGTCGCCACCAACTTCAGGCTATCTCGCGACATTTTCGATTGGTGTGCCCGTGAGGGTCGACGCTTCATCTACGCCTCGTCGGCGGCGACCTACGGGATAGGCGAGCACGGCTTCAATGATGACTGTGATGTCGAAGCCTTGGCGGCGCTTCGGCCTTTGAACGCCTATGGATGGTCCAAGGCCCAGTTCGATCTCTATGCGGTCCGCAGGGCCAGCGCCGGCGCCGCTCCGCCGCAGTGGGCCGGTCTGAAGTTTTTCAACGTCTATGGGCCCAACGAGGGCCACAAGGGCGAGATGCGTTCCTTGGTCGCCAAGATCTGGCCGACGGTGGCGGCCGGCGGAGCGGTCAATCTGTTCCGATCCTATCGCCCGGAGATCGCCGATGGCGGTCAGCAACGTGATTTTATTGCCGCCGCAGACGCCGCCGACGTGGCCTCATGGCTGTTCCGGACCCCTGAGGTCAGCGGTATTTTCAATGTTGGGACTGGATCGGCCAGGAGCTTCGCCGACCTTGCCGGAGCCGTCTTCGCCGCCGCCGAACGGCCCACGCAGATCCTCTACACGGAAATGCCAAAGGCGCTGCGCGGTCAATACCAATACTTCACGGAGGCGCGCATGGAGCGGTTGCGAGCCGCCGGTTACACTAAATCATTCGCCACTCTGGAGACAGGCGTCGCCGACTATGTTCGCGGCTTTCTGAGCGCCGACGATCCCTATCGCTAAGCCTCGCCAGGGCCGAGCCGCGCCTGCTAGCGCTCCGGCGCTAAATCTATAGTTCCACTAGAATAGTATGGGGTTGACAGGAGTCCCGCGATTCCAACTTTCATCCAGAAACTGATCTCAGGCGAGATGCATACGTTGGGAGCGGACCACTAGCGATGGCCCGGCGGCGATGGCGGCTCTGGTTTGGATTTTCGGCGTTTGGTTTCGTCCTGCTGGCGCTGGCCGCCGTCTATATTTGGCGCGCCGACATCTTCGAGGCTCTGCTCGACCCGCAGGTTCCCTACACGGTCTACCAACCCCCGCCTGCTCCTGACTACAGCCGCGCCGGGGCCTGGGCCCAACTCCCAAAGCGCGCCCGGCCGGTCGCCATTTTCTTCGTCCATCCGACCACCTTCGACGGCGGCAAGGATTGGAACGGACCTATAGACGATCCGCGTCCCGCCGGTCTCTATGATCAGGTCGTGGCTCCCAACTATGCCGCGCCATTCGCGGCGGCGGGCGCGGTCTATGCTCCGCGGTATCGGCAGGCCAGTCTGTATACTTCGCTCAGCCTGTTCGACGACGCCATCGAGGCCCGCGAATTCGCCTATGGCGATGTCGCCCGCGCCTTTGCCTACTTCCTGGACCATTGGGCCGGCGACCGTCCGATCGTCCTGGTCGGAGTGGAGCAAGGCGGCGGACTGGCGGCGCGCCTTCTGACGGAGGTTGTGGCGCCGAGTCCGAGCCTGCGCCGGAGGCTCGTGGCCGCCTATCTTGTCGAAACGGCGGTACGGGCCGATGACTTCGGGCCGAGCGCGGCCATACCCGCCTGCCAGCGTCGCGAACAGTCCGGATGTGTCGCCGCCTGGATCTCCGCTCGGACCACCGACTTGCCGCGGGTCATCAGCATTCTGGGGCGCAGCACGGTTTGGAATCGGCAAGGGCGGCTGGTGAACATCGCTCACGCGCCGATCCTGTGCGTCAATCCACTGCTGGGCGGGCGGAGCGATGCTCTGGCCGGCGAGCGGACCAATCTTGGCGCCGCCAACGCCACAGGCCTGGAATGGGGAGCTCGCCCCGGATTCCTGACTCGCCAGGTGAGCGCCCAATGCGTTGGCGGAATCCTGCGCGTCAGTCGACCGCGCAGCGCCTCTCTGCTGCCGCAGGGGTCGTGGGCCGATCGGCTGCGGGTGCCGGGATACAATCTTTTCTGGGCTGACCTGGAGGCCGACGCCTTGGCGCGCGAACGCGCGTTTGGCCTTAGCCAGCCTGGCTGATGTCGAGACCGGCGCGCCAGTCGAACAAGGCTTGCAAGGTCTGCAAGGCCGCGCCGCGTTCGGAGCTAAAACTCGGATCGCGTCCCATGATCAGGCGCGCATCATCGGCGGCCGCCAGGATCAAATCACGGTCGGCAAACGGCTCGGCGATGCGAAAAGCCGGAAACCCGCTCTGGGCCAGGCCAAGCGGATCGCCGCCGCCGCGCAACTCCAGGTCCTTCTCGGCGATGGCGAAGCCGTCATCGGTGCGGCGAAGAATGTCCAGGCGACGGGTGGCGATCTCCGACAACGGCGGATCGTAGAGGAGCACACAGCTGCTTTCGCCACGTCCACGGCCGACCCGGCCGCGAAGCTGATGCAACTGGGCCAGCCCGAACCGCTCGGCCTGTTCTATGACCATGATTGTCGCCGACGGCACATCCACACCGACCTCAACCACAGTCGTCGCCACCAGCAGCTTCACGCGGCCATCGACAAAATCACTCATGACTCGGTCTTTTTCGGCCGCTGGCAATCGGCCGTGAATCAAACCGACGCTCTCGCCAAGTCGGGCCCGCAGGCTCGCCGCTCGCGCCTCGGCCGCGGCCAGATCACTGGCTTCCGATTCCGAGACCAGCGGGCAGATCCAGAAGGCCTGGGCCCCGGCCTCGAGCGCCTTGGCGAGACGGACCATGACCTCTTCCAAGCGCGGAATAGGCGCCGCGCGCGTGGTCACGGGCGCGCGCCCCGGCGGCTTTTCGTCGAGCCTGGAACTGTCGAGATCGCCATACAGCGTCAATTCCAGCGTGCGCGGGATCGGCGTTGCCGACATCGCCAGCAGATGCGCGCCCGCCGCCTTGGCTTGCAGACGGGCGCGTTCGGAGACCCCGAAGCGGTGTTGCTCGTCGATGGTTGTGAGGGCGAGGCTGGAAAAGCCGATATCGGCCTGAAACAGCGCGTGGGTGCCGACCACCACCGCGGCGCGGCCGTCGGCGATCTGGGCCAGCTTTTCGCGCCGGCCGGCGCCTTTGTCACGGCCGGTGAGCAGCACGCTCAGCACTCCTTGCGCGGCCAGCGGTCCGCTCAGGGTCTCGAAATGCTGGCGGGCCAGAATCTCGGTCGGCGCCATGAGGGCCGACTGCAGGCCGGCGGCCGCCGCGTCGGCCATGGCCAGCAGGGCGACGACGGTTTTCCCGGAGCCAACGTCGCCCTGCAAAAGGCGGTTCATGCGCTCGCCGCTGGCAAGATCCGCGCGGATGTCCCGGACGGCGCGGGCCTGGGCGCCGGTGAGGGCGAAGGGGAGCGTGGCCTGAATGCGTTCAGCCAGGTCAGAGGCGGCGACGCCGGGGGCGGGCTGGCGGCGCCGGGCTCGACGCCGCTGCGCCAAGGCCAGCTGGTGGGCGAGCAGTTCATCGAAAGCTAGCCGGCGGCGGTGCTTCGCCAGGACATCGAGATCGGCCTCGTCGCTTGGGGCATGCAGGCGTTCGACCGCCTCGCGCCAGCTCGGCCAGCCCTGGCGTTTCAAAAACGCCGGATCGTCCCATTCGGCCAGATCCGGAACACGCTTCAGCGCCTCGGCGGCGAACCGGCGCAAGGTACGGGATGTGATGCCAGCGGTAGCCGGGTAGATAGGTTCGACGGGCGGAATCTCGCCCGCTCTTTCGCTTGCCAGCATGTAGTCCGGATGGACGATCTGGCGACCGCCGGCGAAGCGATCGGCCTCGATGCGCCCGCTGACCAGACGGACGGCGCCGGGCGGATGGGCCTGCTCGAGATGCGATCCGTTTTCCTGGAAGAAAACCAGGGTCACGAAGCCGGTCTCATCAAAGGCGCGGGTCTTCCAGGGAGTCTTAGGCCGCGGCGGCCGCTCATGTCCGGCGATGGTCAGACGGAAGGTGTAGATCTCGCCATCACGGGCCTCCGACAGCGTGGCCGGCGGTCGACGGATGAGGCTGTGCGGGCTCAGGAACAGCAGGTCGCGCACCAGCGGGCCGGCGGCCCGTTCCACGAACGGCGCCACGCGCGGCCCCACGCCCTTGAGGCTGGTGACGGGGGCGAACAAGGGGAACAGAGCCGGCGGCCGCATCGAGCCAAAGCTTATCGCGATCCGCGCCTTCCGTCCCTGGCGTTCCCACGCCGCCCGCAAGCGGCTATGGAGCCGGCCGTCCCGCCTCTCGCCACCGAGCCGTCCCGATGACCGACACGCCTCCCGATCGCCTCTGCGTCGACCCCGATTCGCCCCACCACGTCGCCGAACTGCTGGCGCGCGGGGTCGGAGTGCGCTTCAACGGCGCCGAAAAGACCAACGTCGAGGAATATTGCATAAGCGAAGGTTGGGTGCGCCTGGCGGTCGGGACCACGACCGACCGGCGCGGCAAGGCCATGACCATCAAGCTCAAGGGCAAGGTCGAACCCTACTTCCGCGACGGCGCCGATGGATGAACACCGCCGCAAGCGGGCGCGGCTACGTGCCTGGCGCCGTGGATTCCGCGAGGCCGATTTGATCCTGGGGCCGTTCGCCGATGCGCATCTCGAAAGCATGCCGTCTGGGGAATTGGAAGCCTTTGAACGCCTGCTCGACGTTCCAGACCAGGATCTTTACGCCTGGATCATCGGCCAGGCGGCGGCGCCGGCGGCCTTCGAGGGCCCGGTTCTGAGCGCCCTCCGCGCCAGCATCGGCGCGCCACTTCCGCGTGGCGGTTGACGGATTTGGCGACTAACCCGCTCGATTTCATCGCCAAGGCTCCTGGCGACATCGACCTCGACGGCGCGCCGGAGGGCTTCGACGCCCTGGTGATGTCCGACATCCTTCGGGCCCGCAAACGCCTGTGCGTGTTCGTCGCTCGCGACGGCTCGCGAGCTCAGGCTTTCATCGAAGCTCTGGCCTTTTTCGCCCCCGAAGCAACGGTGTTGAACTTCCCCGCCTGGGACTGCCTGCCATACGACCGGGTCGGACCCTCGCCCGCCTGCGCGGCCCAGCGCATGGCGATCCTGACCCGCCTGGCCGGGGGCGTCGAAGGCCAGGTCGTGCTCGTCACCACGGCGGCGGCGCTGATGCAACGCGTTCCGCCCAGGGAAGCAGTCTCGACGGCCGCCTGGTCGACCGCCGTGGGAGCGCTCGTCGACATCCCGACCTTGGAGCTGCGCCTCGCCGTCAACGGCTATCAACGCGCCTCAACCGTCTCCGAGCGCGGTGAATTCGCCATTCGCGGCGGGGTGATTGACGTCTTCTCGCCAGGCAGCCATGAGCCGGTTCGCCTCGACCTGTTCGGCGACACGCTCGAATCCATTCGCGCCTTCGACCGTGAGACTCAGCGATCGACCAAGCAGCTTGGTCGGATTGAGCTTCTGCCGGTCAGCGAGGCGCTTCTCGATGCCGCCTCGGTGGCGAGATTTCGCACCGGCTACCTGCAGGCTTTCGGGGCCCCAGGGGACGATCCACTCTATGAGACGGTGAGCGCCGCGGGCCGTCGGGCCGGCATGGAGCACTGGCTGCCGCTCTACTATGAGCGCCTCGACACGCTGTTCGACTATCTCCCGGATGGGGCCCTGATCGCCCTCGACGCCCTGACCGTCGAGGCGCGCGACGAGCGCATGGCGACAATCGCCGACGCCTATCAGGCGCGCGCCGAGGCGGAGCGCAAGGCGCACTACCGGGCTTTGCCGCCATCGGCCTTGTATCTCGACTCGCGCGAGTGGAGCGACCGTCTGGGCCTGCATCCGGTGCGCCGTTTCAGCCCGTTCCAGCGCGAGGCCGCCGAGGGCAGGGTAGATATGGGGGCCCGCCTCGGACGCAGCTTCGCCGCCGAAAGAGCGCGCGACAGCGTCAATCTTTTCGAGGCCGCCGCCGATCACGCCCGGGCCCTCGCCGCGTCAGGAAAGCGGGTGGTTTTCGCCTCCTGGTCGGAGGGGTCATCCGATCGCCTGGCCTCCATGCTTGCCGATCATGGGCTCGGGAAGGCGGCGTTGGCGCCCTATTGGCAGGCCGCCAAGGCCGCCGACCCCAAGGCGCTCCAGCGCGCCATCCTGCCGCTCGACAACGGCTTCGAGACCGACTCCCTGGCGGTGATTTCCGAAACCGATATTCTCGGCGATCGCCTGGCGCGTCCACGCCGCCGGCGTCGGGCGACCAATTTCCTGGCCGAGGCTACCGCCCTCAATCCCGGCGACCTCGTGGTCCATATCGACCACGGCATCGGCCGCTACGAGGGCCTGCGCACGCTCTCTGTCGTCGATGCGCCGCACGACTGCCTGGAACTCCACTACGCTGACCAGGCCAAGCTGTACCTGCCGGTCGAGAATATCGACCTTCTCACCCGCTATGGGTCCGACAGCGACGGGGTGGTCATCGACCGTCTAGGCGGGGCCGCCTGGCAGGCCCGCAAGGCCAGGGCCAAGGCGCGGCTGCGCGACGCCGCGGAAGGTCTGATCGCCATCGCGGCGGCTCGCGCCACCCGCCACACTGAAGAAGTCGAGCCGCCGCACGGCCTGTTCGACGAGTTCTGCGCCCGTTTTCCCTATGAAGAGACTGACGACCAGCTCTCGGCCATCGCCGATGTGCTGGCCGATCTCGGCTCGGGCATTCCCATGGACAGGCTCATCTGCGGCGACGTCGGTTTCGGCAAGACAGAGGTGGCGTTACGCGCCGCCTTCGTCATGGCCATGAGCGGCCGACAGGTGGCGGTCGTCTGTCCGACGACACTACTGGCGCGCCAGCACTTCACAACCTTCAAGGAGCGCTTCCAGGGCTGGCCGGTGCGCATCGCCAGCCTATCCCGGATGATCGGCGCGGTCGAAGCCAGAGCGGCCCGCGAGGGGCTCGAAAAGGGCGAGGTGGAGATCGTCATCGGCACTCACGCGGTGCTGTCTCAACAGGTCCGCTTCAAGGATCTTGGCCTCGTCATCGTCGACGAGGAGCAGCACTTCGGCGTCAAGCACAAAGAGGCGCTGAAGGCGCTTCGGGCCGAGGTTCATGTTTTGACCCTGACCGCGACGCCGATCCCGCGCACCCTGCAGATGGCGCTTTCCGGCATCCGCGAAATGTCGATCATCGCCACCCCACCGGTCGATCGCCTGGCGGTGCGCACCTTTGTCACCCCCCAGGATCCGGTATCGATCCGCGAAGCCTTGCTGCGCGAGAAATTCCGCGGCGGTCAGGTCTACTATGTCGCCCCGCGCATCAGGGATCTGCCGGATCTCGAACGCTTCCTGACCGAGCAGGTCCCCGAAGTGCGTTTCGTCGTCGCCCATGGCCAACTGCCGCCCACCCGCATGGAGGAGGCGATGGCGGCCTTCTACGAGGGCCAGTACGACGTGCTGCTGTCGACCAGCAT
>DATBOH010000279.1:0-1857 GCA_036553915.1 Caulobacteraceae bacterium
GTCGGATTTCAGTCAGATCCATCGTGGCGGAAAGATCGCCATGAAGCTCGACGAGGGTGACGCCATTATCGGCGTGGCCCTGTGCACGGCCGACCAGGAAGTGCTGTTGAGTACGGCTCTGGGCCGCTGCATCCGGTTTCCGGTTTCCGATGTTCGCGTCTTCGCCGGCCGCGATTCCACCGGTGTGCGCGGCATTCGCCTGGCCGGCGGCGACCATTTGCTCTCGATGGCGATCCTTCGGGCCGTCAACGCCAGTGTTGAGGAGCGGGCCGCCTATCTTCGCCACGCCAACGCCATGCGTGCAGCGGCGTCGGGAGAGGTCGACGAGGCCCCGGCCAGCGAGCCGGTCGACGATGGGGATTTGGAAGGGATCGCGGTTAGCCTATCGGTGGAGCGCATCGCCGAGCTTGGCGCCGCTGAAGAATTCGTCCTGACGGTGTCGTCGGAGGGCTTTGGCAAGCGCACGTCCGCCTACGACTATCGCCGGACGGGTCGTGGCGGCCAGGGGCTGATCGCACAAGATCTTTCGAAGCGCGGCGGTCGACTGGTGGCGTCTTTCCCGGTCGAAGACGCCGATGAACTGTTGCTGGTGACCGATCAGGGCCAACTCATTCGTGTTCCGGTGGCTCAGATCAGAACCGCGGGTCGCAACACACAGGGCGTCACCATTTTCAGGACCGCCGCCGAAGAGCATGTTGTCTCGGTCGAGCGGGTCGAGGCGGGCGATAGTCCGGGCGAGGCGGAAGGCCTTGCCGAAGGCGAGGTCGAAGGGTGAGGCGCGCGGCGCGGCGCGGCGGTACTATTCATCGACCGCGGACGGATGGGCAGACGGCGAAGGAACGCTGATGAAACGCATCGGCCTTTACCCAGGCACCTTCGATCCGGCCACCAATGGCCATCTCGATATCATCGGTCGGGCGGTTAAGCTTGTCGACAAACTGGTCATCGGGGTTGCCGTCAATGCCGCCAAAGCTCCGCTTTTCAGCCTCGAGGAACGGGTCGAGATCATCCGCATGGAAACCCGCGCCTGCGCCAAGATCGCCGAAATCGAGGTACTGCCGTTCGACAACCTGACCATCCAGTTCGCCCGTCAGGTTGGCGCTCAACTCGTTGTACGCGGTCTGCGCGCCGTCGCCGACTTTGAATACGAATTCCAGATGACGGCGATGAATCAGCAACTCGATCGCGAGATTGAGACGGTGTTCCTGATGGCCGATCCGCGCCATCAGGCGGTAGCCTCGCGTCTGGTGAAGGACATTGTCGCCATGGGCGGCGACGTCGGCCGTTTCGTGCCTCCCGGCGTTGCGGTGCGTCTGGCCCAGAAATTCGGCGTCGCCTGAGCTGGCTTGCGATTGCTCTGCCCCCAGGCTAGGCGGCAATCATGACCCTGCGATTTCTTCCTTTTGCCGCTATCTTGGCATTTGCCGCGCCGGCGCTGGCGGCCGCGCCTCCAGCGACGCCCCCGCCGACCGCCGCTGATTGGCGCACGGCGGATCCGCAGAATGTCCTGGTGATCGACACCACCAAGGGCCGGATATTTATCGAGCTTGATCCCCGGGTTGCGCCGCTCTCGGTTGCTCAGGTGCGGGAACTGGCTCACACGGGATTTTATGACGGCCGGGCCTTCTTTCGGGTCGTCGACGGTTTCATGGACCAGACGGGCGATCCGACGGACACCGGCTCTGGCGGCTCAACCAAGCCCAACCTGCCGGCCGAATTCAGCTTCAGGCGCGGCGACGGCGCATCGATGGCGGTCATCGACAATCAAGGCGGGCGCGAGGTCGGATTCATCGGCTCGACACCGGTGACCAGCCAGCCCTTGGCGCTGGCGGCGATGACAGCCGACCATCAGGTCAG
>DATBOH010000057.1:0-2836 GCA_036553915.1 Caulobacteraceae bacterium
CGGGCGCCCGCCGCGCGGTTCGCGGCCACGCGAAGGCGAGGTGATCGGGCGATCGCCGCGAGCCGGAGAGGTTGTCGCCTACCGCTCGTTCACGCCGGCGCGGGAGACCGAAGGCGATATCGAGGCCATGTCGCTCTGGGCAGGCCAGGGCGTCGGACTGGCCAACGCCGTCAAGCCCGCCGGTGAGATCGTGCGCGAGATTGTCGCCGAGGCCGATAAGGTCCTGGGGACCTTGACCGCGAGTCGTTGACCGGGGCGTGAACCAGGAACCAGCGGGCGCCTTCCTGGGGAGGCCAGAAGCATCGAGTTGCGCGCCAGGATCGATGGTTACAGCCGCGTCCAAGCCCGACACCACGGCCATCGCAGCGCACCCCGGCGGATCTAGCTGTCTGCCTGGGCGCCTTGAAGGCAAGTCATCCAAGGACGGCCCATAACCCCGGAAGTCGCCGCGCCAAAGGCGCGCGTTCGCTTATTGCAGGGGCGGCAACTTGGCCAGTTCGGCGACCATCAGCGAGCTGCCGAATTGTGTGAAGTGGCCACTATCCCCCACGATGTACTGCCCGCTTTTGCGATAAAGGCATCTCTGCCCCTCGCAGAGAACGGCCGAGGGATCGAAAAACGTCGCGCCCGCCGCGGCGGCGCGCAACTCATTGTTCAGTGTAGCCGGAAAGGCCAAGCTGGCTCGATCGTCAGATCTGCCCTCCCCCGCGCGTAGGCGCGCCAGATAGTAGTCGTCCGGATAGTCGAAATTAAACACCGGACTTTGGCCGACTAAGATGACGGTCAGACCCCAGGCCCGCAGCGCCTTGACCTCGCCGGCAACCTCCGCGCCGGTCATGCGGTGGCCCGACATGTAGGACTCCCACCGGGCCGACAAAATAACCGTGTCGATGTGATAGCGGCGAATAACGTCGATGGCCTGTCGGTTGAAGGCCGCGCAATCGGGATCCGAGTAGGAATGGTAGTCCGCGATCGGCGGACAGCGTGGCGAAGTGTATTCGAGCACCGAGATCGGCAACTGGTCGCGCGCCGCCAGGAAGCCGCTCGCATAGTGGCCAGCGTATGAGTCACCCCAAAGCAGCACCTGATGACCTCCGGGTTTGCCGTGCGTCAGCCGGCAGGCCTCGCCGCCCCAGTTCGCGGGGACCAGGACGAAGCACTTGGCGCTATCGTAGGGCGCCCACTCGGGATGTAGCGCCTCGGTTTGCATCGCCGCCTTGGACAGGTTGTGAAAGCGCTCCGGCAATCCCTTGGCAAGCAGGACGCCGCCGGACAGAGCGGCGATGATCAGTGCCGCGCCGGCGAAGGCGGCGAACAGGATCCCCCGTCGTTTCAGAATATCGCGACGGCGGATCGGCTGTTCGATGAAGCGCCACGACAGCGTCGCCAACAGCACCGCCAGGGTGACGCCGCCGGCCGCGGCGTCCGCGCCCAAAGGCGCAAACAGGATGTAGTGGCGCAGGTAGACGTAGATCGGCCAATGCCACAGATAGAGCGAATATGAGATCAGGCCCAACGCCACGAACGGCCGGCTTGCCAGGACGCTGTTGACAACAGGCGTGTAGGGCCCGCCGCCGGCTATGATTAGCAACGCCGCGCCAAGACAAGGCGCAATGGCGGCGAATCCCGGCGTGAGAGTCTGAACGCTGAAGGTGGCGACGGAGAAAGCGACGAGGCCGAAGCCGAGGAGGCTGGCGGCCTCCCCTACCCAACGTTTGGCTGGGTAGGTTGGGCGAAGGGCCATGAGCGCGCCTGTCAGAAGCTCCCAGGCGCGCGTGGGTGAAAGATAGAAACTGGCGCTCGGCGCCCTGGGCGTGATCCAGGCGCTGGCCGCGAAGGCGGCGACGAGCCCCGCCAACACAATCCAGGCGGCTCTGTTCCGTCCCCATCGCATGGTCGCCGCCAGGATGATCGGAAAGACGATATAGAACTGCTCCTCGACGCCCAGCGACCAGGTGTGCAGCAAGGGACGGATTTCGGCGGCCCCATTGAAATAGCCTTGGGTGCTGCTCCAGAAATAAATGTTGGAGACAAAGACTATGGTGGCGATCACGCTTTGGGCGAGATCTTTCAGGGCGCGTGGCGGCAACACGACGAGCGCGACGAGGCCGCTGGCAATCAACACCGTGAACAGGGCGGGCGCGATGCGGCGAACGCGCCGCTCGTAAAAGCGCAAAAGTGAAAACCTGTCACCCTCGATGTCGGCGGCGAGGATCGAGGTAATCAGAAAGCCCGAGATCACGAAAAAAATGTCGACGCCAACAAAGCCGCCCCCCGTCCCCGGCATGCCGAAGTGAAAGATCACCACGGCGACCACGGCGACCGCCCGTAGGCCGTCGATGTCCCGTCTGTAGGCCAGGTGCGGAGCACGCCGCGGGGCGGAAGTTGGGTCCGGCGTGCCAGGCCATCGACTCATCAACAGGCATCCGGATTCTGGCTAAGGCGAGCGCTTGAGCTTGTTGAAGAAGCGCTCAACGAGGGTGCGACGGCGGTAGAGGAAGCCGCTGAAGGGCCGCCGCTCATCTCCAGAGCGGTGGGATTGTCGTGAGCCCGGCCTTCAGTCAGCTTCAGTGCAAGGGGCAGGCCGCAGGCAGGGCGATATGCAGATGATCGACAGCTCCGCCATCCGCGTCCATCAGCATGCCGCCAATGAGCGTTCGCCCGATTCGGGAATCCTGTTTGCGTGTCGTTGACTAGAACACCGAGCGGCCGGCGACCCTCAGGTCATAGCGCTGCGCGCCGCGGCGGAAGTCGGCGTCGCCCTCCAGCGCCAGATACGAGAACTCCGAGCCGCTCTTGAGCGAGAAGCCGACCGTGGTCCAGCCGCCCTTGTCCG
>DATBOH010000177.1:0-3958 GCA_036553915.1 Caulobacteraceae bacterium
GATGGCGTAGCCGAGGACGCCGCCCAGAATCGATCCAACGACGCAGATCGAGGCGAAGCGCCAGGCGCGCTCGGGCCGGGCCAGGATCATCGGGGCCAGAAGAGTGTCGGGCGGGACCGGAAAGAAGGCGCTTTCGGCGAAGGCCAACGCCGCGAGGGCGATGGCCGCATGCGGCGAGGCCGACAGCCGCATCACCCAGTCGTACAGTTTCCGGAGCATTTCGCGGCCCTCGTAGACGAGAACGCCGATGGCGTCGACGCGCGGCTTGGCGCCTGTCGCGCGCCCGCCGTTGGTCTGGCGCGGGCGGTTCGCTAAGATAGCGCCCGGAGGAACCATCGCCATGAACGCCAGCGCCGGCCGCGACCTGTTCGACAATCCCCTGGGGACCGATGGCTTCGAGTTCGTCGAGTTCACCGCCCCTGAGCCGGAGCGGCTCAAGGGCCTCTTCGAGCAGATGGGATTTGCCGCCGTCTCCCGCCACCGCTCCAAGAACGTGCTGCGTTTTGCTCAGGGCGATATCAACTTCATTCTCAACATGGAGGCGGCGGGTCAGCCGGCGGCCTTCCGCGCCGATCACGGTCCATCGGCCAACGCCATGGCGTTCAGGGTTCGCGACGCCGCCGCGGCGCTCAAAAAGGCGGTCGAACGCGGGGCTACGCCGGTCGAGGCCCGGGTCGGGCCCATGGAGCTCAACATCCCGGCCATCGAGGGAATCGGCGGCTCGTTGCTGTATCTCGTCGACCGCTATGGAGCCCGGGAGATCTACGACGTCGACTTCATGCCGATCGACGGAGCCGCGCCGAGCCGCGGCGTCGGTCTGACCTACCTCGATCACCTGACCCACAATGTTCACCGCGGCCAGATGGGCCGGTGGGCTGAGTTCTATGAGCGCATCTTCAACTTCCGGGAGATCCGCTATTTCGACATCGAGGGCAAACAGACCGGCCTGCTCTCCAAGGCGATGACCAGCCCGTGCGGCAAGATCCGCATTCCGCTCAATGAAAGCCAGGACGAGCACTCGCAAATCGAGGAATTCCTGCGCGATTATCGTGGCGAAGGCATCCAACATATCGCGCTCGGGACGGCCGATATTTACGAAAGCGTGGAGGCGATGGCCGGCCAGGGGATCAGGTTTCAGGCGACGCCCGACACCTACTACGAGGCGCTCGAAGCGCGCGTGCCCGGCCATGGCGAGAACCTGCAACGTCTGCGCGCCGATGGCATATTGATGGATGGCGCGCCGACCGAGGGCCAAGGGCTGCTGTTGCAGATCTTCACCCAGAACATGATCGGCCCGATCTTTTTCGAGGTCATTCAGCGCAAGGGCAACGAGGGTTTCGGCGAAGGCAACTTCCGGGCTCTGTTCGAATCCATCGAGGCCGATCAGATCCTGCGCGGGACGATCCCGGCCCGGGCGTCCTGAGCGTGGCCGAGCGGCGCTGGATACCGGTCAAGGGCGCCGAAGGCCGGCATTCGCGCCAGGCCCACGCCGATCTTCCGGAGGGTACGTTCGAACGCGAGGTCTCCAAGGAAGGCTTCTTCGGACCAGCCGCCTTTTTTCACCACCCGCGCCCGCCAACCGGCTGGAGCGATTTCGAGGGCCCGCTGCGGCCGCGCGCCTTCGATCTTTCGGCGCTGAACAGCGCCGCCGCTTCGCCCTGGGATGCCCCGCGGGTGCTGGAGAACCCGCACTTCGAGCTGCGCTTCTGGCGCCTGGCCGCGCCGATGCCGGACCTGGCTCGCGACGGCGACGGCGATGTGCTTCTGTTCGTGCACGCCGGCGAGGGCGACCTGTTCTGTGACTATGGCCACCTGGGCTTCAGGGCCGGCGACTATGTCTACCTGCCGCGCGGAACCATGTGGCGCTTGAGCCCGACCGCCGCCGCCAGCCTGCTGGTCATCGAGGCCAGGGGCGAGCATTTCACCTTGCCCGATCGCGGCTTGCTGGGCCCGACCGCCGTCTTCGATCCGGCCGTCCTGGCCGCCCCGGCCATGGATGCCGCCTTCCACGACCATCAGCGGCTGGACGGCGCGTTCAAGGTCAGGGTCAAGAAGCGCGGCCAGGTCTCGACCATCACCTATCCCTACAACCCGCTCGACGCGGTCGGCTGGCACGGCGATCTGGCCCCGGTGAAGCTCAATGTCAGCGACATCCGCCCGGTGATGAGCCACCGCTATCATCTGCCGCCGTCGGTCCACACCACGTTCCTGAGCCGCCGGTTCGTGGTCTGCACCTTTACGCCCAGGCCATTCGAGACCGATCCGGGGGCGATCAAGGTGCCGTTCTTTCATAACAACGACGACTACGACGAGATCCTGTTCTATCACGCCGGGGACTTCTTCAGCCGCGACAACATTCACGCCGGGATGATGACCCTGCATCCGAGCGGCTTTACCCACGGTCCGCATCCCAAGGCGCTCAAAAACATGCTGGTGCAGACCAAGCCGGCCACCGACGAGGTGGCGGTGATGATCGACGCCCGCGATCCGGTCGATGTGACCGCCGAGGCGGAGGCGGTTGAGAGCGCCGCCTATGTCGATAGCTGGAAGGGCGCTTAAGGTGAAGCTGGCGTCGCTCAAATCCGGCCGCGACGGCCGGCTGGTGGTGGTGTCGCGGGATCTCGCCTGGTGCGCGGACGCCTCGCCGGTCGCCGCCACGCTGCAGGACGCCCTCGATGATTGGGAACGCTGCGAGGCGCTGCTGCGCGGCCTGGCCGAAAGCCTCGAGCATGGGGCGGTGGCTCGGGCCCGGTTCCGCGAACACGAGGCGGCCAGCCCCCTGCCGCGCGCCTGCCAGTGGGCCGACGGCTCGGCCTATGTGAATCATGTGGCGCTGGTGCGTCAGGCGCGGGGGGCGGAAATGCCGGCCAGCTTCTGGACCGATCCCTTGATGTACCAGGGCGGTTCGGATGGGTTCCTCGGCCCGCGCGATCCGATCGCGCTCGCCGATCCGGCCTGGGGCTGCGACTTCGAGGCCGAGGTGGCGGTGATCACCGGCGACGTGCCGGCCGGGACCGCGGCCACCCAGGCGTTGACGGCGGTGCGCCTGGTCATGCTCGCCAACGATGTGTCGTTGCGCAATCTCATCCCGGGCGAACTGGCCAAGGGCTTCGGGTTTTTCCAGTCCAAGCCGGCTGGATCGTTCTCGCCCGTCGCCGTGACCCCGGACGAGCTCGGCGAGGCCTGGCGCGACGGTCGGTTGCACGGCGAAGTTCGGGTCAGTCTCAACGGCGCGACGTTCGGAAGAGCCGATGCCGGTGTCGACATGACCTTTGGCTTCGGCGAGCTGATCGCCCACGCGGCCAAGACCCGGGCCCTGGCCGCCGGCTCGATCATCGGCTCGGGCACGGTGTCGAACCGAGGCCCGGATGGCGGTCCCGGCCAGTCAATCGCCGACGGCGGGGCTGGCTATAGCTGCATCGCCGAGCAGCGGACGGTGGAGACGATCGCCGGCGGCGCTCCGAAGACGCCGTTCATGCGATCGGGCGATGCGGTGCGGATCGAGATGATCGGCCCCGACCGTCACTCGATCTTCGGGGCCATCGAGCAGAGGGTGAGCGCGCCGTAGACTGTCCGTCTGAACGGGGAGTTCGCCTCGACGAACCCTCCGCCTTGATCATGCGCGCAAAATCACTACAGTAGTGAAAATGACCGGACCCACGCTCACCGTCGCCGCCGCCGAAGCCAATCGCGGCTTTTCCAGGCTATTGCGCGCGGCGCGGAACGGCGCCCGGATCACCATTACCTCCCACGGAGAGCCGGTGGCGGAGTTGGGCCCCGTCGAGCGGCCCAACTTGGAGGCGATCGAGCAGCAACGCTGGCGGGAGGCGCAGGAGCGTCTGGAGGCGCGCTGGGCGAAGACCAGGCCCATCGTCGTCGGCCCCTGGACTCGCGACGAACTCTATGAGCGCGACTGACCGCGCGCCGTGAGCGCCTTCGCGCTGGACACCAACGTCCT
>DATBOH010000186.1:0-7065 GCA_036553915.1 Caulobacteraceae bacterium
CCGCAACGACTGCCCGACCGGATGGGTGCGCATTCCATGCTGGCCATTGAGGGCGGCGGCGAGATCGGTCAGCCAGTCGGCGTGGCTCGCCCATCCCGGCGGGGTCTCCAGAGTGTAGCGCCGCACCAGGCGCTCGTAGTCGTAGAGTTCATAGTAGCGGGGATCGCCGAGCATGCGCCACGCGGTTCCCAAAAGCGCTGTCGCCTGTTGATCGTTCGGCCAGTCGCGCTCGAGCCCTTCCGCCAGGCGGGCAGCGTCCTCGGCGTGGCCGGCGGCCAGTTTGGCCTGGCAGAGGACCGCGGTCACGCCGGCGCCAGGATCGGCGGCGGAGGCGTCCAGGGCGTGCTGGTGGGCGCGGTCGGGGTCTAGCCCCATCGCCAGCCGCGCCGCCGTCATCTGCAGCGGCGCATTGTGCCGCGCCGCGTCGGCCAGATCGGCGATAGCGGCATAGGCCGCCGCTTCACCGACCGCATATTCGAGCAGTCTTGCCCTGACCAGCAGGAGCGGCAGGTCGAGGCCCGTGTGCGGCTGGGCGGCGTCCAGGGCCTTGAGCGCGGCGGCGACGTCCTCGGTGCGCATCCACACCAGCTGCGCCAGATCGGCGTGGGCTTCGGCGAAATTGGGACGGCGGCGGAGGGCTTCGGCGTAGGCCGCCTCAGCCTCGTCGTGGCGGCCGACCCCAGACAGAGCTCTAGCCTTGACGAGCCAGGTTTCCGGCGCGTCCAGGCCCTTGCCCATGGCTCGTTCGGCCATGGCCAAGCTTTCCTCTAGGCGATCGGCGTCGCCAAGCGCCGCCGCCAGATTGTGATCGGCGATGGCGTCCCCATCGGAATGCTCGACGGCGCCGAAGGCATAGGCCACCGCCTCATCGTGGCGGCCCTCGGATTTCAATGCCGCGGCGTAGGCGGCGAGCAGCGCCGGATCGGTCGCCCGCTCAACGGCGGGGCCGAGCAGGGACAGCGCCTCGCCGGCCCGATGCGAGGCGACCAGAATCCGGCACAGGCGAGCTGCCGTCGCGCTACGCCCCGGCTCCTCGGAGACGACGGCCCGCGCCACAGTCTCGGCGCCGGCGACATCGCCTGAGGCTTCCAAGGCTTCGGCGAGAAGTTCGCGAGCATTGAGGTCGTCGGCGGTCGCGACCACTTGCCGCAACAGGCCGATAGCCCGACCCGGCCGGCCTTCGCGAAGTTGGGCTCGCGCGATTTCCAGGCGATCGTTCACAGGCCGCCATCCGGGGCCGGCCCGCCCATGAAATCATCGATGGCTGCGGTGATTGTGACGATCAGCTCACGTTCTTCGGCCGACAGACGTGGCGACCACACATCGCAGATTAGAATGGCGCGCGGCTTGTCGCTGTCGTTCCAGGCTTCGTGGTCGATGGTGTCGTCGAACACCCAGGCCTCGCCCTCGCGCCATTGGCGAGTCTCGCCGCCGACGCGAAATCCACAGCCTTCGGGTACGATCAGCGGTAAGTGCAGGACAAGGCGGGTGTTGGACACCCCGGTGTGGCACGGGATACGCGTGCGCGGTCGCAGGATCGAGAACATCGCGGCCGGTGAGCGGCCCGCGACCCGCGGCTGGTCGATTATCTTCAAAGTCTCGAACGTGTGCGGGCACTTTGACCGCGCTGTTTCCACGGGTTGGCCTTCGCGCCACAAATGAAAGGCGCTCCAACGCAACGAATGGTTGAGTTCGGCCCACTGATCAACGGGCACGCTGGGCGGATAGTCGATATAGGGTTCGAGATCGGGCGAACCGTCGCTCCAGACCGCCAGCACCTCCTCGCGAATCGCTTCGGTGCAGGCTTCAAGGTCGGCGAGCCACGGAAACTCGGCCCGATCATAGAATTCGATCGCGGGCAGCCCAGGATAGTGGAATTGAACCGGCTCCTGGTTGAATACCTTTCGACGCCCGGCGGCGGCGTCGATGAACACGGCGGCGCGGCCTGCCACACCAGGCTCGGCGCCTTCCAGGTCGGCGGCCGCCAGGAGCCGCGCGGCAAGCTCGTCGGCGTGCCGCCTATGGACCTCGGTGGCGTGGGCGAGGGCGCGACGGGTCGGTTCGGACAATTCGGCGCCCGACGGGGCAAGCTTGGTGGCGATTCCATAGACGACGGCCGCCTGACGCTGGTGGCCGAGGGCTTCGAGCAACGAGCCCTTCAATAGCAGGGCCGGAAAGCATCGCGGCTCAACCGCCAAGGCCCCCTCGGTGGCCTCAAGCCCGGCCTGGAGATCGCCCAACGCCCGCTGCGCGGCGGCCAAGCCCATCCAGGCATCGAGACGATCCGGGGCGAGGCGGACAGCTTCAACGAAATTCATGCGGGCGCCGGCGAGATCGCCGCCGCGCAACGCCAGGTCGCCCTTTTCCTTGAAGGCGAGCGCGGAACGAGGATCTTCGGCCAGGGCCATGCCCGCCTTTACCCGTGGCCCCGCGGCCGCGCCAGCCTGAAGCCGTGCTTGCGGTGGGTGAACTGGCGAGGCTATCTGGCGGTTTCGAGAACCAGGGCCGCATGACCTCGCCGCAGGAATATGAACGTCTGGCGCGCGAAGGCGCCGACGCCTTGCGCCGCCTCGACATGGCGGCCGCTCGATGTGCTTTCGAGGCGCTGCTAGCCTTCAAGCCGCGCGACGAGCGCGCCCTGCACGGCCTGGCCTTGGCCTGCCGGGCGCAAGCCGACTCCGAAGCCCAACTTGCGGCGCTGAACGCCTTGCTGGGGGTGAATCCCGGCCACATCCCGGCCTTGATGATGAAGGGCGATCATTTCGCTCGCCTCGGCGATGACCGCGCCGCCCATGCCTTCTATGCCGCCGCGGCGGCGCGGCCGGCCCAGGCGGTGACAGCCGAGCTCAGGAGCGAGGTGGCGCGCGCCGAGCGTGAAGGCGCCAGATTCGCCAAGTCTTACGAAGATCATCTGCTGAACGCCTTGGCCAACGCCGGCTACGACCACGACCGCTCCAGTCCTCGGTTCAAGCGCTGTCTCGACCTGCTGTTCGGACGCAGCCAGATCTTCTTGCAGTCGCCAACGGCGTTCTATTTTCCAGAACTGCCGCAGCGGCAATTCTATGAGCGCGATGAATTCCCCTGGCTGGCGGAGATCGAGGAGGCGACCGATGCGATCCGCGGCGAACTTGAGACTCTCCTGGCCGGCGATGACCGCGCCTTCAGTCCCTATGTGGCGACCGAAGGGGCGCGCCCGCCGCGCGACTACGGCCGCTTGCTCGACAGTCGCGACTGGAGCGCCTTTTACCTCATTCGCGGCGGGGAAATTCAGGAACAGGCGGCAAAGCGCTGTCCGCTGACCTTGAAGGCGCTAAAGGCGGCGCCGCTGTGCCATGCCCATGGACGCACGCCTTCGGTTTTGTTCTCCTTGCTTCGTCCGCATACGCACATTCCGCCGCACACCGGCTACACCAATGCGCGCCTGATCTGCCACCTGCCGCTGATTGTTCCGGACGGTTGCCGGTTGCGCGTTGGCTCTGAGACCCGGATGTGGACGCCTGGCGAAGCGCTCATTTTCGATGACAGCCTGGAGCATGAGGCTTGGAATGATAGCGACCAGCGCCGGGTGGTGCTTCTGTTCGACAACTGGCGCCCGGAGCTGAGCGATGACGAGCGCGATCTCGTCGCCGCAACCCTGGCGGCGGTGGGCAGTTATGGCGGCCAGGCGGCCTGGACTTGAGCCTCTTCAGTCTGGGTCGTAGCCCCAGCGCGCGATCCAGGGCCTGAGCGTCGAGATGACCGGGGCCAGCTCGTCACGATAGCGCCGCCACTGGCCGGCGCCGTCAGTGTAGAGGCCGCGGGCGATCTGGGCGGCGCTGGCGCTGGCGACGTTGCCGTGATGGGCGCGACTGGCGAAATCAGCGAGATCGTCGCGCCAATCCGCGCCGATGTAGGCGCACGCCGCCTTGGCTTCAGTGGTGAAATCGCCCACCAGCCGCTCGTAGACAAGCTGATGCTCGTCAAAGGGCAGCTTGGCGCGGATCAATTCGGCCAGGGTCATCATCTGATCGTAGTTGGTCGCGGTCTTGGCCAGATCCAGATACTCATAGGTCGAACTGTTGATGTTGAAGCGGCGGCGGAAACAGCTCAGAACCACATCGCGCGGATCGCGCGCCGCGAACAGGATCTTGGCGTCCGGGAACAGCTTGCGGATGACCGGCAACTTGAGGGTGTTGAACGGGTGCTTATCGATGAAGATCTTGCCCTTCACCTGGGCGCCGTAGCGGCTCACCGCCGTCCAATAGTCCTCCCGTAGCGCCCGGATGCGCGCCTCCGAGGCCTGCGCCAGAGCGGCGAGGTCGCGGGCCGAATCCAGAAAGACGAGGGTGGCCGCGCGCAGAGGTTCGCGTTCTTCCAGGGTGACGACGTCGGGATGGCTCCCGAGCACGCTCTCTATGAGCGTCGTCCCCGAACGCGGGAAGCCGATCAGGAACACATGCCCGGCCTCGCCGGCGGCGCTGGCCGGGGGCTCGACGCGTCGCCAGTCGGCCGGATCAAGCGCCCGCGCCCAGCCGATCATCCACGGCAGGACCTGGGCGATCGTCGCCTGATCGCCGGAGAACCGCTGCGCGTATTCGGCCGCGAACAGAGCGTTGCTGTCGGCATAGGCGGTGAAAGCTTCGCTCGTCTGGTCCTGGGCATCCAGGGCGTCGGCCAGCAGGCCAAGGGCGTGGGCGCGGTCCAAACGGGAGATGTCGCCAGCAAGGGACTCCCGTAGCAGCGCTTCAGCCTTCGCCGGCGCGCCGATCTCCGCATTGGCGAGCGCCAGCACCGCGGGTGGGTAGCCCGGTCGGAGCGCCAGGGCTTTTTCCGCGTACCGGCGCGCACTCGCCTCGTCGCCGCGACGGTTGGCCAGAAAGCCCAGATTGGACCAGGCCTGCAGGTTCTCGGGGTTGAGCTCGACCGCCCGCTCGAGCCCGGCGATGGCCTTGGCGAGTTCGCCCAGTTGTTCGAGCACCCACGCCCGATTGTACCAAGCCGGCCCGAAATCCGGGTTGAGCGCCAAGGCCTGATCGTAGCACGCCAGCGCCTCGTCGAACCGGTCCATGCGCGCCAGGGCGAGGCCGCAGGCGTTCAGGATGGCAAAATCCCGCGGCGCGAGGACGTGGGCGCGGCGAAGATCCGCCAGCGCCTGCTTGAACATTCCGGCCTGCTCGTAGTCGAGGGCGCGCAGGTTGAGGAACATCGGATGTTCGAGCCCGCGATCGAGGGCTTGACGCGAGAGGCGCGCGGCGGTCGGAATGTCTTGAGCGCGGACGGCCGAGGCGACGCCCTGAAAAGCCGATTCCAGCGGTGAGGCGGCGGCCGGCGGCTCGCTCATTGCGGGTCGTAGCCGAACTTTTCCACCCACGGCTGCAGGACCGGCATCACCGGTTCAAGATGCGCGGCGTAGCGGCGCCACTGGCCGACTCCGTCGGAATAGAGACCACGGGCGACCTGCGGTCCGCTGGGCGTCGCCAACGGCCGATCGGTGGCGGCGAAATCCTGCAGATTCGGGGTCCAGTCGACGGCGAGGAAATCGCACAGCCTGCGGCCCTCGGCCTCGAAATCGCGCACCAGATCCTCGTATCTCAGGCGGTGCGACCTCAGCGGCAGTTGCTCCAGATAGATCTCTCCGGCCGTCATCACCGCGTCGTAGAAGCGCGCCGCGGTCTTCAGGCTGGTGAATTCGTACATGCTGGCGTTCATCCGGAAGGCCCGGCGGAAACAGCTCAGCACCACGTCGCGCGGGTCGCGCAGGGCCTGGATGATCTTGGCGTCCGGAAACACCTTGCTCATCAGCGGCAGGCGCACCGTGGCTAGGGGATGTTTGTCGACGAACACCTTGCCGGCGAGATCGGGGGTGAACTGCTTCACCCGCGCCCAATAGGAGTCGCGATAGGGCTGCAGCAGGTCGCTGACCGTGGCCGCTAGCCGCTCTATGCCGCCCGGACCGGAGAGGAATTCGGCCACCGCCTCGACCAGCACCGGCCGCTCGCCGAGCGCCGCCATGTCGGGATGGGTGGCGATGATCTGTTCCAGCAGCGTCGTGCCGGAGCGCGGAAAGCCGAGCAGGAAGGCATGGCCCCGGACCGGGCTGTCGCCGGAAGTGCGCGCCGGGGTCGCCCAGGCCTCACGCGGCGTGGCGACGAATTCGGCCGCCATGTCGCGCGTCACCTCGCTCGCCGAGGGGCGTTCGGGACGGCTTCCGAATTTCGGTTCGAACAGGGTGCGCAGTTCGGCATTGCCCTGAGCGTAGGCGGCGAAGGCCTCTGGATGGCGGCCGGCGGCGTCGAGCGCGTCGCCCAGCAGAAGCCGGGCGTCGGCGCGCTGGCCGCCGGTCGCCACGGCGATCAGCTGTTCCGCGCGCCGAATAGCGCCATCGAAGTCGCCCGCCTGGATGTCGGAACGCACCAGAGGCGTGAGCGCGTCAGTCTGCCGCGCATCCGTCTGCAGCGCCCGTTCCGCGAAATCGCGCGCCGAAGGCCAGTCGCCCCGCCGGCTCGCCAGGCCCGCCAGGCCCGCCAGGGCGTCCGCATGGTTGGGGTTGAGCCGGAGGGTCCGTTCCCAGGCGGCCCGCGCCTGTTCGAGCGCCCCGAGACGTTCGGCCGCCCAGCCGTAGCCATAGGAAGCCGGCGCCCAGGTAGGGTCGGCGCGAACGGCGGCCTCGCAGACCTTTGCGGCCTCGGATGGACGGTCGAGGTCCATCAGGCAGAAGCCGACCTCGGTCATTAGGCCAGCCTCGTTCGGCGCCAGTTCCAGGCCGAGGCCGAGTTCGGCGATGGCGTCCTCGTACCGCCCAGCCGCCCGCAGATCCTGGGCGATCAGGTAGTGCAGGAGCGGGGCGCGCAGGCCGTCGACCTTGGCGGCCTGCGACAAGCGGACCGCTTCGGCGCGGTCGCTTTGCACCGCCTTGGCGATCTGCGCCAGCCGAGAGTCGGTGGCGACGGGGGAAGGGGCGCCGGTGCGCGCCGGTGGGGTCATGAACGCTCCGGTGTCGATGAGGCGGCGGAGAAGCTAGTGGCGGGCGCCGGTTCAGGCAAGGCGAGCTCCCAATAAGAGAAGGGCCGGGCCCGACCCTTGAAG
>DATBOH010000226.1:0-7706 GCA_036553915.1 Caulobacteraceae bacterium
CGCCGTCGCTCCGGGCAATTTGTTCGTGGCCCTCGCCGGCGCGCGCGACGGCCACGCCTACGTCGAGGCGGCGCGCCGGGCCGGCGCGACGGGGGCCCTAGTCTCGCGACCGTCGCCGGGGCCGGCCGTACGGGTGGGCGATACGCTTTCGGCCCTCGGCGACATGGCCGTTGCCGCCCGGCGTCGGGCGGTCAGGACGCGCCGCGCCGCCATCACCGGTTCGGTAGGCAAAACCAGCGTGACCCAGGCGGTGCTTTCGGCCCTGAAGCGCGCTGGCGACGGCCATGGTCCGGTAAAATCCTTCAACAACCACATCGGCGTGCCGTTGACGCTGGCGCGCATGCCGGCGACGACCGAACGGGCCGTCTTCGAATTGGGGATGAACCACGCCGGTGAGATCGCGCCGCTGTCGCGCCTGGTCTGTCCGCATGTGGCGGCGATCACCAACGTCGAGGCGGTGCATGTCGAAAATTTCCCGGACGGCGTGGCCGGCGTAGCGCGCGCCAAGGCCGAAATCTTCGCCGGCCTGGAGCCGGGCGGCGTGGCGGTGCTGAATGCCGACAGCGCTCACTACGGATTTCTGTCTGAGGCGGCCCTGGCCGCGCAGGCGACGGTGCGCAGCTTCGGAGTCGCCGAGGGCGCCGACGCCCGCCTTCAGGGTTCAGCCGTCGGTGGGGCCGGCACGATCGTCGAGGCGACTGTCGATGGCCAGCGCGTCGCCTACCGCCTGCGCCAGAATGGCGCGCACTGGGGGAGCATGAGCCTGTGCGCGCTCCTGGTGCTTCAGGCCTTGGGCGTGGAACGGAGCGCCGCGCTCTTGGCGCTGGCCAGCTTCGAGCCTCTGGCCGGACGCGGCGCCGTGCACAGCCGGGTCGGACCGAACGGCCCCTTTCTGCTAGTTGACGAGAGCTACAACGCCAGCCCGGTTTCGGTGCGCGCGGCCTTGACCGGTCTGCCCAGACGGTCACCCAATGGCCGACGCCTCGTCGCGCTGACCGACATGCTCGAATTGGGATCGGAGGCGGCGGCTCTGCATGCCGAGCTGCGCCGCCCGATCATCGCCTCCGAGATCGCCAAGGTGTACTGCGCCGGACCGCTGATGCGCAGCCTGTGGGACGGGCTTCCGGCCGCCGTTCGCGGCGCCTGGGCGGCGAGCGCGGCCGAGCTGGCCCCGACCGTCGCCGAGGCGGTCCAAGCCGGCGACATCATCATGGTCAAAGGTTCGAACGCCTCAAAGGCGTCGCTTGTCGTCGAGGCGCTGCTGGCCATGAGCGAGGCCGGCGAATGATCTTCCTGCTGTATCAGTTCCTGGCCGAACACCACCTCTATCTGCCGGGCCATAATCTGCTGCGATTCCTCACCTTCCGCGGCGGCATGGCGGTCGCCACGGCGCAGCTTGTGGTCGTGGCGATGGGCTCGCGCTTCATCCGCTGGATGCAGGCCAAGCAGGGCAAGGGCCAGCCGATCCGCTCCGACGGCATTCAACGCCACATCGCCGAGAAGGCCGGGACACCGACCATGGGCGGCCTGATGTTCCTGGCCGGCATCGCCGTGGCGACGCTGCTGTGGGCGGACCTTGGCGACATCTATGTCTGGGTGGTGCTGCTGGTCACCCTGATCTTCGGCGGCCTGGGCTTCATGGACGACTACGCCAAGGTCACCAAGCAATCCACGGCCGGCGTCTCCGGGCGCATGCGTCTGGCCGTCGAAGCGGCGGTGGCGTTAGCGGCGGTGTTCCTGATGATCCGGTTTGGGCAACCGTCCAGCGAGGGAGCCAGCCTTTCGACCTCGGTCGCCTTTCCGTTCCTCAAGCACGCCCTGCTCAATCTGGGCTGGTTCTATCTGGCCTTCGGAGCCTTCATCATCGTCGGCGCGTCCAATGCGGTGAATTTCACCGACGGCCTCGATGGTCTGGCGACCGTGCCGGTGATGATCGCCGCGGCCACGTTCGGCGGCGTCGCCTATCTGGCCGGCAACTTCCGTTTCGCCGACTACCTGCAAATCGATTTCGTACCAGGCGCGGGAGAGTTGGCGATCGTTTGCGCCGCGATCGTCGGCTCAGGTCTGGGCTTTCTCTGGTACAACACCCCGCCGGCGCGGATCTTCATGGGCGATTCCGGGGCCCTTTCGCTGGGCGGCGCCATCGGCGCTATCGCCGTGGCGACCAAGCACGAGATCGTCCTGGCGATCGTCGGCGGCCTGTTCGTGGTCGAGACGGTTTCGGTCATCATCCAGGTCTTCTGGTTCAAACGCACCGGCCGCCGGGTGTTCCTGATGGCCCCGATCCACCATCATTTCGAGAAGTTGGGCTGGTCGGAGCCGACCATCGTCATCCGCTTCTGGATCGTCGCGGTCATGCTGGCCATGGTTGGCCTAGCCACCTTGAAGCTGCGGTGACCGCCAGATGATCCCGGTCACATGCTTCGAGGGTAGGACGGTGGCGGTCTTCGGGCTCGCCCGCAGCGGTCTGGCGGCGGCCCGCGCGCTGGTCGCCGGCGGCGCCACTGTCGCCTGCTGGGACGAAAAGCCCGAGGCGCGTCAGGCGGCCGCCGCCGAGGGGTTTGATCTGGTCGATCTGCACGCAGCCGACTGGTCGGGATTCGCCGCCTTGATGCTCTCGCCGGGCGTGCCGCTCACGCACCCCAAACCGCATTGGACCGTGGACATGGCCCACGCCGCCGGGGTCGAGATCGTCGGCGACATCGAGTTGTTCGCCAGAGCCGTGGCCCTGGCCCCCGAGCACAAACGACCGCGGGTCGTGGCGGTCACCGGCACCAACGGCAAGTCGACCACCACCGCCCTGATCGCCCACCTGCTGAGCGTTGCTGGCCGCGACGCGCGCATCGGCGGCAATATCGGCGTCGGCGTGCTCGGGCTGCCTGACATGCACGGCGGCGCCATCTATGTGTTGGAACTGTCGTCGTATCAGCTCGATCTCACCTCGTCTCTCAAGCCCGACGTGGCGGTGATGCTCAACATCAGCCCCGATCATCTTGAGCGTCACGGCGGCATGGACGGATACCTCGCCGCCAAGCGTCGCGTGCTGCTCAATCAGGGCAAGGGCGATACGGCGATCATTGGCGTCGACGATCCCTACGGCCAACAGATCTGCACCGAAATCACGGCCGCCAACCGGCGCACTATCTGGCCGGTCAGCGCGCGCAAGGCCATCGGTCGTGGCCTCTACGCCCTGCAAGGCCGGCTCTATGACGCTACCGAGGGGCGGGTCGCTGAAGTCATCGACCTGACGCCAGTCCAGGCCTTGCCCGGTCGGCACAACTGGCAGAACGCCGCGGCCGCCTATGGCGCGGCCAAGGCTTTGGGGGTCTCGGCGACCGACATCGTCCTGGGCCTGGTGAGCTTCCCGGGCCTGGCCCATCGCATGGAGACCATTGGCACGATCGGATCGGTGCGGTTCGTGAACGATTCCAAGGCGACAAATGCAGATGCGGCGCGTCAGGCGATGAGCGCCTACCCGCGCTTCTATTGGATCGCCGGTGGCCGCCCCAAGGCCGGAGGCATCGACGGCCTGGCGGATCTCTTTCCGGCCGTCATCCGCGCCTATCTGATTGGCGAGGCCGAAGCCGAATTCGCCGCCGCCCTGCGCGGCCACGCGCCGGTGGCTCGGACCGGCAGCCTGGAGGCGGCGGTGCGGGCCGCCTTTGCCGATGCGCGCCGGGACGAGGGCCCGGCGATCGTTCTGTTCTCGCCCGCCTGCGCCTCGTTCGATCAATTCGCCGATTTCGAAGAACGCGGCGAAGCTTTCCGCGCCGCCGTCCAGGCGCTCATCGTTCCTCCAGCCCAGGCTCTCGCCGGATGACCGCCGACGTCCATACCAGCTCGCATACCTTTTCACGCCTCGACCGCAGCCGGCTTGGCCTGTGGTGGTGGACGACCGATCATATATTGCTCGGCCTGACCGGCGCGCTGCTGGTGCTGGGCGTGCTGCTGTCGTTCGGAACCAGCCCGGCGGCGGCCCAACGCCTCGGCATCGCCTGGCCATTTCACTTCGCGGTGCGCCAGTGCGTTTTCGCCGCCGCCGGCGCGGTGGTCTTGATCTCGACGGCCATGCTGAGCCCGCGCGGCGTGCGGCGGGTCGCGTTCGCGATCTTCGTCGTTTCGATCCTGGCGATGTGCGCTCTGCCGCTCATGGGTCATGCCGCCAAGGGAGCGACCCGCTGGGTCGAGATTTCCGGCTTCACCCTGCAGCCCTCGGAATTCATGAAACCGGCCCTGGTGGTGCTGGTGGCCTGGATGTTCGGCGAAGGCCAGAAAGGCGAGGGGGTGCCGGGCGTTTCCATCGCCTTCGGACTCTATGGCCTGGCGGCGGCGCTGCTGCTCATGGAGCCCGACATCGGCCAGACGGTGCTGATCACCGCCGCCTTCGGAGCGGCGTTCTGGATGGCCGGCGTGCCGATGACCTGGGTGGCGGCCATGGGCGGCCTGGCGGTCGTCGGCCTCGGCAGCACCTATTTCCTGTTTCAGCACGTGGCGACCCGCGTGAAGGGCTTCATGGACAAGTCCGACACCTCCCAAGTGCATCGGGCCGCCGAGGCGATCGCCGCCGGCAAGCTCTTCGGGCGCGGTCCGGGCGAGGGGATCATGAAGACCCATGTTCCCGATATGCACACTGATTTCGCCTATTCGGCAGCCGCCGAGGAAAACGGCCTGTGGCTGTCGCTGGTGATCATTCTGTTGTTCGCGATCCTGGTGATCCGCGGGCTCTACAAGGCGATGAAGCTCAACGATCCCTTCGAACAGGTGGCGGCGGCGGCGCTTTTCGTGATCGTCGGCATGCAGGCTTTCATCAACATCGCCGTCAATCTGGCTCTGGTGCCGACCAAGGGCATGACCTTGCCCTTTATTTCCTATGGCGGCTCATCGACCGTGGCCATGGCGCTCACGCTCGGCTTCGCCCTGGCCCTGACCAGTCGCCGCCCCGGGGCCTATTCTCCGACCGACCACATGGCGCGGGCGGCCGCCTTTGACTGAAGCCGCCAAGCTCGCGGTCATCGCCGCGGGCGGCACCGGCGGCCACCTGTTCCCAGCCCAGGCGCTGTCCGAGGCGCTGATCGCCCGCGGCTGGCGCATTGTTCTGATCACCGACACGCGCACCGAAGGTTTTGCGAGCGCCTTTCCCGCCGAACAGAAAATCGCCGTCACCTCCGCCACCTTGGCGGGCGGGGCGGGATCCAGGGCCCGCCAGCTTGTGGCGATCCTCCGCGGGACTCTCCAGGCGCGCGCCGCGCTCGCCCGCCTCCGGCCGGCCATCGTCATCGGTTTTGGCGGCTATCCGTCGATCCCGCCGCTGCTGGCGGCCCGTTCTCTAGGTCTCAAGACCCTTATCCACGAAGCCAACGCGGTAATGGGCCGCGCCAACCGCCTGTTGGCGGCCGGCGCCAGCGCTGTCGCCTGCGCCTTCCCCAGCCTCGCCAAGGCCAGGGCCGCCGACCGGGCGCGCGCGGTGGTGGTGGGCAATCCGGTCCGAGAGGCGATCCGCGCCTTGGCGGGCGGGGGCTACCGAGCCTCTGAGGGGCAAGACGCCTTTCACCTGCTGGTTACTGGCGGCAGCCAGGGCGCACGCCGGATCGCCGAGGTTGTGCCGCAGGCGTTCGCCCTGCTTTCGCCCGAGCTCCGCAACCGCATGCGCGTCGCCCAGCAGACCCGCGCCGAGCAGATCGAAGCGGTGCGTCAGGTCTATCGAGCGGCGGACGCCGTCGAGCTTAACCTTGAGCCTTTCTTTGCCGACATGGCTGGCCTGTTGTCCTGGTCACATCTGCTCATCGGCCGGTCCGGGGCTTCGACGGTCAGCGAAATCGCCACGGCCGGGCGCCCGGCCATCCTGGTGCCCTTGGGGATCGCGCTGGATGACGACCAGGGGCAGAACGCCAGGCTGATGGCTGAGACGGGCGCCGCGGTGGTGGTGCGCGAGGCCGACCTTGAGCCGGTGGGCCTGGCGAAGCTGATTTCCGAGCTGGCCGGCGATCCGGCGCGCCTGACGGCGATGGCCGTCGCCACGGCCAAGCTCGCCAAGCCCCAGGCGGCCGGCGCCCTCGCCGATCTCGTGGAGCAGACCGCGCGGCGCTGACCGAGGCTAACCCCCCTTCCCGGAGCAAAGCCGTAACAACGCTTGCTTGGCGCGGTCGCCCGGGACACAGTCCCGGCCGTTTCATCGGCCTGTGGTGTATTTGCGTAAGCACGGGGGAAACTATGAAAAACATCGCCATTTTCTGCGACGGCACGTGGCAGAACCTCAGCCAGCGCTATCCGACCAATGTGACGCGACTGGCGCGCGCCACCACGCCCGTCGCCAAGGACGGCGCCCGCGAGGTTCCCCAGGTCATCTACTACGATGATGGCGTGGGGGTCGGGAATGGCGTCGTCGATTCCGCGCAGCGCCTCCTGGGCGGGGCGTTCGGCGAGGGCCTCGACGCCAAGATCGCCCAGGCCTACGAATTCCTCTGTCTCAACTACTGTCCCGGAGATCGGATCTTCGTCTTCGGATTTTCGCGCGGGGCCTACACCGCCCGCAGCCTGGTCGGTCTGCTGCGCCGGACGTGGATTCTCAAGCGCCGCAATATCGGACTTGTCGATCAGGCGATCGATATCTACCGCAACCACTCCAAGGACGCGGTGGAGACAGCCGTGTTTCGCGAGAACAACTGTTTTCCCATGAGCTTCGACATGGGCGGCCGCCCGGCCAGCCCCAAGGCGGCCGCCTCCGCGGCCAATCCGAGCACCGCCACGGTGCAATTCGTTGGCGTGTGGGACACCGTCGGTTCTCTGGGCGTGCCCAAGGCGCTGCCCTTCGCCGGCCTGTTGAACAACAAGTATCGCTTTCACGACGAGGCGCTGTCGCGCTTTGTCATCAGCGCCCGCCATGCGGTGGCGATCGACGAGCGGCGAACCGCCTTTGCCCCGACGCTCTGGGACAATCTGGACGCGCTCAACGCGAATGCGTCGGCCAGTGCGCTGCCCTATGCGCAGCGGCCCTATCAGCAAGTCTGGTTTCCAGGCGATCATGGCGCCGTCGGCGGCGGTGAATCCGACGGCGGCATCTCGCTGGATCCGCTGTTGTGGATCGCCGAAGGCGCGAGCCTGGCCGGTCTCGGCTTCGACGCCGATATGATCGCCATGTACCGCTCGTCGACCGATCCAACCGCGGACTTTCCGGCCAGCCATCGCTCGATCGGCGAATTTCTGATCGACGTGGCGGGCGAGGCCGACCGGATCGGTCCCGATTCCACCGACGAAATCTCGGGCGCGGCGACCACCCGCTGGCGCGCCCTGAGGGCTTATCGTCCCAAGCCGCTGCGGCGCTGGAAGGCGTTTCTGGACGAGCAGCCGGCGGTCACCGTCTGACCGGGGCGTGCGGTGCGATCAGCGCCCCGTCGTCGCGGCCATGGATAGGGCGAGGCCGCGCGTCCGATCGTTACGCGCCAGCCACCCCCTTCCGAAGACGCCGAAGGTCGGCAATGACTCATAGAACGCCGCGTGCGCGTCATGAAAGGCGTTGATCGTGTCAGCCGGGGCCTTGGCCTGCGCGGCCGCCTTGGTGACCGGCCCGAACAGGCCATCGGAGGGGACGCCGACCGCGGTCTGCAGAAGCCGGATGCCGGCTGCAACGCCGCTGTTCACGGCCGCGTCGAAGACCATCAGATCGACGCCGCTCGGAAGATCGGGGCCATGCGCCGGATTGTAGTAAT
>DATBOH010000242.1:0-11612 GCA_036553915.1 Caulobacteraceae bacterium
TGAAATTCGGAGCCCCGAACAGGACGTTGGCCGTGGCCGGCTCTTCCACGAAGACGTCAAAGGCGGCCCCACCGATGCGGCCGGCATCCAGGCCGTGGCGCAACGCCGCCTCATCGACCAGTCCGCCACGGGCGCAATTGACAATAAGAACGCCCTTGCGGGTCGCCGCCAGCGCCTCCGCCGAAAGGATGTTCCGAGTCTTGTCGGTCAGCGGCGTGTGGAGGCTGATGACGTCGGCGCGCGCCAGCAATTCGTCGAGCTCGACCTTCTCGATTCCGAGCTCGACCGCCCGTTCGGGCGACAGGAACGGGTCGAAGGCGATAACCTTCATTTTCAGGCCATTGGCGCGGTCGGCGACGATCGACCCGATGTTGCCCGCTCCGATAATTCCGAGCGTCTTGGCGTACAGCTCGGCGCCCATGAAACGGTTCTTTTCCCACTTGCCGGCCTGGGTCGAGGCGTCGGCGGCCGGCAGTTGGCGGGCCAGGGCGAACATCATGGCGATGGCATGCTCGGCGGTGGTGATCGAATTGCCGAACGGTGTGTTCATGACCACGACCCCGGCGGCGGTGGCCGCTGCGACATCGATATTGTCGACGCCGATCCCGGCGCGCCCGATCACCTTCAGGCGCCGGGCCGCGGCGATCATCTCCCCATTGGCCTTGGTGGCCGAGCGGACGGCGAGGCCGTCATAGTCTCCGATCGCGGCCAGCAGCTCATCCTTGGAAAGGCCGACCTTGAGGTCGGCGGCGACGCCGCGGCGGTCAAACACCTCCAGGGCGGCGGCGGACAGGGAATCGGCGATCAACACGCGGGGAGTCATGGTTTGGGCTCCAGAGGAAAAGACGAAGAGGCGTGGGCGGGCCGGATTAGGTGGCCGATAAGGCGGCCTGGGCCTCCGCGAAGGCCCAGTCGAGCCATGGCGTCAAAGCCTCGAGATCGTCGCGCTCCACCGTGGCCCCGCACCATATCCGCAGTCCCGGCGGCGCATCGCGATAGCCGCCGATGTCCAGGGCGACGCCCTCGCTTTCGAGACTCTGCGCAATCCGCTTGGCGAAGCCGGCCTGATCGGCCAGGGTCAGGGCGACGACTCTTGGGTCGACGACCTTTAAGCAAACCGAAGTGTTGGAGCGGGCGGCCGGATCTTCCGAAAGAAAATCGACCCAGGCCGTCTTGGCGACCCATGCTGCGATCACCGCCAGGTTGGCGTCGGCGCGCGCTCTGAGCTCGGCCAGACCGCCGATCCCGGAGGCCCAACGCAGGGTATCGAGCCAGTCTTCGACGCACAGCATAGAGGGGGTGTTGATGGTCGCCCCCTCAAAGATCTCAGCATTGAGCTTCCCCGCCTTGGTGAGGCGGAAGAGCTTGGGCATTGGCCATGCCGGCTCGTGGCTTTCCAACCGTTCCACGGCCCGGGGCGAAAGGATCAGAACGCCATGCGCGGCCTCGCCTCCCAGCGCCTTCTGCCAGGAGAAGGTGACCACATCGAGCTTGGCCCACTCCAGGGCCTGGGCGAAGCAGGCGCTGGTGGCGTCGCAAATCGTCAGGCCGGTGCGGTCGGCGGCGATGAAGTCGGCGTTGGGGACGCGCACCCCCGAGGTGGTGCCGTTCCAGGTGAAGACGAGATCGGCGTCCGGCCGGACTTTCGAAAGCTCCGGCAGGCGGCCGTAAGGCGCGGCCAACACCTCGGCCTCGATCTTCAGCTGCTTGACGACATCGGTCACCCAGTCCTTGCCGAAGGACTCGAAGGCCAGCACCTGCACCGATCTTGGCCCGAGCAGCGACCACAACGCCATTTCCACCGCTCCGGTGTCGGATCCGGGCACGATGCCGAGCCGATAGTCGGCGGGAACCTGGAGCACCGATCGGGTGAGATCGATGGCCGCCTTCAGGCGAGCCTTGCCGGGTCCCGACCGGTGCGAGCGGCCGAGAATGGCGGCGGTCAGATTTTCGGGGGCCCAGCCGGGGCGCTTGGCGCACGGTCCGGAGGAAAAATGCGGCCGCGCCGGCCGCATGGCCGGCTTGCCTTGGGTGGTCATAACAATGTCTCCCATCCTTGCAGATGGGCAGCGCCCCGTTGGGAGGGCGTGGCCCGCGCGCCAACAGCCTGCGTTCGGCCGCCGGCGCAAGCCAGATTCGCTAAACCACCGGCGATTTTTCCTCGGTCGCTCCGGCCACTCCCGGGCCGATCAGGCGACGGCGGGGCGGCGCCAGACCGCTATCACGGCGGCCAGGAAAGCGATCATGCCGCCGAGGACGAGGAACGGCCCGATCACCACCCCGAGGTTGGATTTGCCGCCGGTCGCCAAAAGCAAGGCCAGGGACGGTATCGTCACGATGACGCCGGCGGCCGACAAGGCGTAGTTGATCCAGCCCAGTCGACGTGGCGCGCGATCGCCGGCGAGGGCATAGAAGCCGCCCATTATCGCCAGGCTCGCCCAGCCCAGCAGATTGAGGTGGGCATGAGCCGGAGCCTCGGTGAAATTTTCGGTGGACGCCATCTGGATGCCCCAGACCATGCCGACCAGGGCGCACAACGCTCCCGTAGCGAAAAACGCCAGTGAAAGTCTGGGCATATCGCCTCCCCTCGCTTTGGCCTCGCCGGACGCCGATGGATGTTTGGGAACGCCACAACAGGCCCCGGGGGCGAGGCGAGCTTAGCGCCGCGTTTGCCCGGCGCCAAAATCAAATCACGCCGCCGACGGACGGGCGGCCTGGACCTCCAGCACAACCTTGCCGATGTTCGCTCCGCTTTCGAGGAAGGCATGGGCCTGGGCGGCCTCGGCAAGCGGGAACACCCGGTCAAGGATAGGCCTGAACTTGCCATCGACTATCCATGGCCAAACATGCGTCTCGACTTGCATCGCCAGCCGCGCCTTCTCATCGGAATCGCGCGGCCGCAGTGTCGAGCCGGTGACGATGGCGCGTTTCTGCATCAGGGTCATGATCGGCAGTTCGACGACACCTCCGGCCTGGGCGGCGATGTGAACCAGGCGCCCGCCGGTTTTCAGACTATCGAGATTGCGGGCGAAATAGGGACCAGCCACCATGTCCAGGATCACATCGACGCCGCCGTGCGCCTTGGCCGTCTCGGCGAAATCCTCGGCGCTGGAGTCGATGGCGACATCGGCGCCCAATTCGGCCGCCCTGGCGGCTTTGCGCGCCCCGCGTGCGGTGGCGATGACGAAGGCGCCCGCGGCCTTGGCCATCTGGATCGCCGCGACGCCGATGCCTGACGTCGCGCCGTGGATCATCGCCGTCTCGCCGGCCTTCAGCGCCCCGTGTTCGAAGAGGTTGGCCCAGACGGTGAACACCGTTTCCGGGAGTCCGGCGGCTTCGGCGAACGACAGGCCGGGAGGCATCGGCAGCGCATGGCGGGCATCGCAAACGGCGAATTCGGCGTAACCGCCGCCGCCCAGCAAAGCGCAGACCGAATCGCCTCGCCGCCAGCGGCCGGCCGCTTCCACCACCTCGCCAGCGACCTCGAGTCCGAGCGTCGAAGGAGCTCCAGGCGGTGGCGGATAGAGCCCACGACGCTGCAGGATGTCCGGACGGTTGACCCCGGCGGCGCGTACGCGGATCAGAATCTGGCCGTCGCCAGGCTGGGGGCGATCGGTCTCGATGGCGTGTAGCGCCTCGGCCGGCCCGGAGCCGCCTTCGACGGCGATGGCGATCATCGTGGCGGTCTCCCGATCCCTTGCGCGAATGAGCGCGCGGCCTCAGATAACCCGCCTGGCGCGCGCCAGGCAAAGGGAGCGGCGACCCATGACCGACGAACCGGCCGAAGTCCGCCGCGCCCGTGGCCAGGCCTTGATCGACCTGGCGCGCGAGGACCTGGAACTGTTCGGAGTCGAGGAGCTGAGCGACCGCATCGCCCTGCTGGAGATGGAAATCGCTCGCATCCGCGCCCAACTCTCGCGCAAGCAGGCGTCCCGGGACGCTGCGGACGCCTTCTTTAAGCGTTCAGACCCGGACTAAGGCGCTTGGCTCGGTTCGATCTTTCCACCGCGCGCGGGCGTGTGGCCACCACGCTCGACCATCTTTGGAATGACCACGCCTATTTGCGCCTGGGCTTTTCCAACGCCCACTGGATCAGCGACGAACTGGTGCGCACCAACCAGCCCTGGCCGTTCCAGCTCAAAGTCTGGCGCGATCGCGGCATTCGCACCGTGATCAATTTGCGCGGCGGCTTCGAGACCAGTTTCAGAGCCTTGGAGGTCGACGCCTGTCGCCGCCTGGGGCTGGAGCTTGTCGATTTCGTCATCGCTTCGCGCGATGTGCCGACGGCCGAGAAAGTGCTGGGCGCGCGTACGCTGTTCGAGACCGTGGGCTATCCGGCTCTCATGCACTGCAAGTCAGGGGCGGACCGCGCCGGGATCATGGCGGTGTTTTACAAGCATTTCCGCCAGGGCCTCTCGATCCGCGAGGCGATCGCTCAACTCTCACCGCGCTACCTGCATGTGAAGGCCGGCCTCACCGGCGTGCTCGACTATATTTTCGAGCGCTATCTGATCGAGGGCGAGCCGGCTGGGCAGAGTTTCATCGACTGGGTCCAGAGCCCGGCCTATGACCCGGTGGCGCTCAAGGCCGACTTCAAGGCCGAGTGGTGGGGTACGGCGGTAAGCGAGAAGCTTCTGCGGCGGGAATAGCAAAGCGGGCCGGCGCGCTAGTCCTCGTTCTTGGGCTCGAGGTGGCGCATGTGCGGCGGCGTGCGCGAGGCCCGGCGCAAGGCGTTGAAGGCGTCGCCCGGTTCATCGAGATCGAGATCGGTGTAGCGAAGTTTTCCAGGAACCTGGCGCGGCCGCTCGGGCTCCGGGGGTGTCTTTTTGCCCAAGCGTGACATGACGCCCTTCAAGGACGACGCGACCTTGGCTGCGGCGATCTTCGCCGGTTCACGCGTTTTGTCGGCCGGCCCCTCGGACTTCCGGTCTTTCATCCTAGTCTCCGTCAGCGCCCGCGACGACGCCCTAGGGAACGTCTTATGATCGACGTTCGATACGCAACCCTGACAGTTTCGGATTAATCGAAAGTTTGAGCAACCGGCGACCCCGACGGTGATCCGGCCAGTTCGCTGATTGCGGCAAGCCTTCGCGCGGTCTATGGGCCGCCTCGATCCGCCATATCGAGCACCGCCGTGAGCGCCCTTCATCCCGAGATCGCCAAGGTCACGGACCGCATCGCCGAGCGGTCGGCGCCGACGCGCCGCGCCTATCTCGATCTCATCCGGAGCGAGCGCGACCGGGCTGGCGAGCGCCGCAATGTCAGCTGCGCCAACCTAGCCCACGCCTTTGCCGCCGCTGGCGAGGACAAGGCCGGTATTCGCGGCGGCGCGGCGATGAACATCGCCATCGTCACCGCGTTCAACGACATGCTCTCGGCGCACCAGCCGTTCGGCCGCTATCCCGAGCAGATCAAGCTCTATGCGCGCGAGGTCGGTGTCACCGCCCAGGTGGCCGGCGGTGTGCCGGCCATGTGCGACGGGGTCACCCAGGGCCGACGTGGCATGGAGCTATCGCTGTTCAGCCGCGACACGATTGCGCTGGCGACGGCGGTGGCCCTCAGTCACGCGGTCTTCGAAGGCGCGCTGCTGCTTGGGGTTTGCGACAAGATCGTGCCGGGACTTCTCATCGGGGCGTTGCGCTTCGGCCATCTGCCGATGCTGCTGGTCCCTGCCGGACCCATGCCGTCGGGCATGGCCAATCGCGAGAAACAGCGGATCCGCCAGCTCTACGCCGAGGGCGCCGCGCCCCGTGAGGCGTTGCTCGAGGCCGAGGCCGCCGCCTATCACGGGGCCGGCACCTGCACCTTCTATGGGACCGCGAACTCCAACCAGATGATGATGGAGGCGATGGGTTTGCACGCCCCGGGCGCGGCCTTCATCAATCCCGGCGCCCGGCTGCGCCCGGCCCTCACCCGCGCCGCCGTGCACCGCCTCGCGACCATCGGCTGGGGCGGCAACGACTACCGGCCACTCGGCCTCTGCGTCGATGAGAAGGCGATCGTCAACGCCGCCGTGGCCCTTCTGGCGACGGGGGGGTCGACCAATCACGCCATCCACCTGCCGGCCATCGCCCGGGCCGCCGGTCTGGTGCTCGACTGGGGAGATCTGGACCAGCTTTCGTCCGTGGCGCCGCTGATCGCCCGGGTCTATCCCAACGGCTCGGCCGATGTGAACCAGTTCGAGGCCGCCGGCGGGAGCGGTTTCGTGATCCGGGAGCTCCTGGCGGCGGGCCTTTTGCATGCTGATGTCCTGACCGCCGGCGCCGGGGCCATGTCCGATTTCGGGCGGCGTCCACAGCTCAACGGCGAGGCCTTGGAATGGACCGACGCTGAGGCAAAGAGCGGCGATGTGGAGATTCTGCGGCCGACTGCTCGTCCGTTCAGCCCCGAGGGCGGCATGCGCTTGGTGAGCGGCAACCTCGGCCGGGCCATCTTCAAGACCAGCGCTGTCGACGAAAGCCTCTGGTCGATCGAGGCGCCGGCCAGGGTGTTCGCCGATCAGGAAGAGGTGGCGGCGGCGTTCGCGGCCGGCGAACTGGACCGCGACGTCGCCGTGGTGGTGCGCTTTCAGGGACCGCGCGCCAACGGCATGCCGGAACTGCACCGGCTCACCCCCTTGCTCGGGGTGCTCCAGGACCGTGGCCACAAGGTCATGTTGATTACCGACGGGAGGATGTCAGGCGCCTCCGGAAAAGTCCCCGCGGCGATCCATGTGACGCCGGAAGCGGCCGATGGCGGCCCGCTGGCCCGGATTCGCGATGGCGATAGGATCCGCCTTTGCGCCCACCCAGGGGTCTTGGAGGTCGTCGTGTCAGCCGTTGACCTGGCCAAGCGCACAGCCGCCGAACCGCCGGATGGCGGGCCTGGCGTCGGCCGCGAGCTGTTCGCCTTCATGCGTCGGGGCGCCGGCACGGCCGAAACCGGTGGGTCGGCAATGCTGACGGCGGCGGGGCTTTAGAGCCATGGCCAGTCCCGAAGCGATCATGCGCCTTGGCCCGGTGATTCCGGTGTTGACCATTGTCGATCTTTCGCAGGCGCGGCCCGTGGCCGAGGCCCTGGTCGCCGGGGGGCTGGCGGTGCTGGAAGTCACGCTGCGCACGCCGGCGGCGCTGGAGGCGATCGCGGAAATGAGCCGGGTCGAGGGCGCGATCGTCGGGGCCGGGACGGTGCTCAACCCCAACGATCTAGACAGCGCCCTGAAGGTCGGGGCCAGGTTCATCGTCAGCCCAGGCCTGACCGAGCCCCTGGCCCGGGCCGCGGAGGCGAGCGGCGCGCCGTTTCTGCCCGGGGTCGCCAGCGCCAGCGACATTATGCGCGGCCTTGATCTCGGTCTCGAATATTTCAAGTTCTTCCCCGCTGAGGCGGCCGGAGGCCGCAAGGCGCTGGCCAGCCTGGCGGCCCCATTTGGCCAAGTACGCTTCTGCCCCACGGGCGGGATCAGCGAGGCGACGGCCGCCGACTGGCTGGCGCTGCCTTCGGTGCTGTGCGTCGGCGGGAGCTGGCTGGTCTCCGCCGGACCGTTCGACGCAGACGCGATCGGCGCCCGCGCCGCCCGTGCGAGGGCCTTGCGGCCTTAGCCCCCGAAGCTCAAGCGACGGTCGGCGGCGCCGCTGTCAGCGCGCCATACAAGTCCGTCCGGCGGTCGCGAAAAAACCCCCAGGCGGCGCGATGCCTATCAAGAAAGTCGAGATCGACGCTGGCCATGCCAACGCCCTCGTCATCACGGCCGAGGTCGGCAAGCAAATCGCCGCGGTGATCGCAAATGAAGCTTGAGCCATAGAAGCCCTGGCCGCCGCCGGGATAGTCTTTCCAGGCCTCGAAGCCCGTACGATTGGCGCCGGCCACGGGGATCACATTGGTCACCGCATGGCCCTGCATCGCCCGTCGCCAAGGCGCGGCGGTGTCGAGATCGGGATCGTGGGGCTCGCTGCCGATCGCGGTCGGATAGAGCAGCACTTCGGCCCCCATCAGGGTCATGGCGCGCGCCGCCTCCGGATACCACTGGTCCCAGCAGATACCGACGCCGATCCGGGCATGGCGCGTTTCCCAGACGCGAAAGCCCGTGTCTCCGGGGCGGAAGTAGTACTTTTCCTGATAGCCCGGACCGTCCGGAATGTGGCTCTTGCGATAGACGCCGAGCAACCCGCCGTCGGCGTCCGCCACCACCAGGCTGTTGAAATACTGGGGCCCATCGCGCTCGAAGATCGAGATCGGCAGGACGACGCCGAGTTGGCCGGCCAGGGGGGCCAGGGCCTTGACGCAGGGGTGCTCGCGCCAGGGCCACGCCTCGGCGAACCAGCGTTCCTCCTGACGGACGCAGAAATACGGTCCCTGGAACAGCTCGGGCAACAAAATGACCTGGGCGCCGCCGTCCGCCGCCTCGCGCACCAGGTCCTTGGCCCTGGCGAGATTGACGGCAAGGTCAGGACCGAAGGCGGACTGGACGACAGCGAGGTTGAGAGTGCGGGCCATGGCCGCGTGCTCCACAGCTTTCACGCGACGCGGTCAAGGATTTTGCCGCGCCAAAGACTCGCTGGGCGGCCCTCCGCGCTTTAGGCCGGCTCCTGCTGGGTCATGCAATGAAACGCGCCGCCGCCGGTGATCAGAGCTCTCGCCGGCAGGCCGACCACCTTGTGTTTGGGAAACAGCACCTCGAGCGCTTCGACGGCCCAGGCTCCAGCCCTCGCATCGTAGACCGGCGCCACCACCGCCTCATTGGCGATCAGGAAGTTCATGTGCGAAGCCGGTTCCACCCGATGGTCGGCGCCAAGGATGCGGCCGGGCGAGGGAATGCGAACCACTTCCAGCTTGCGGCCAGCGGCGTCGGTCATTTTGGACAGGGCGCGGGCGGCGGCGTCATAGACCGGAGCATTGGGATCGTCCTCGCCATAGGCGGCCGGGCAAACCACCACGCCTGGCGCGGCGAAGCGCGCGAGGTTGTCAACATGGCCGTCGGTGTGATCGTTCATGAGTCCCAGGTCGAGCCACAGCACCTTTCGCACGCCCAGAGCTTGCGCCAAGGCCTGTTCGGCATCGTCCTCGCGCCAGCCGCGATTGCGGTTGGGATTGAGCAGGCAGGCGCGCGTGGTCAGGGCCGTGCCTTCGCCGTCGTGGTCGAGCGCCCCGCCCTCGAGGACGAAGGCGTGGCGCGTGATCGAGGCTCCCTGGGCTATCCGGTCGGCGACGGTTTCGTCGCCCTCGAGACGGTATTTGCCGCCCCAGCCGTTGAAGGCGAAGGCCGCCGCTTCGCCGGCGGCGGTGAAGATCGGCCCGGTGTCGCGCAGCCAGATGTCGCCGAATTTGGCGCCAACGAACTCGATATTCGGAAAGGCGCCGAGCAAAGCCTTGGCCGCCGCTGTCGCCTCGGGACCATCGACGAGCAGCCGCACATGTTCCGCACCCAATCCAGCGAGCGCCTTTGCCAAAGCCGCGGTCTCGGCCTGTGCCGCAGCGAGGTTTTCCTCCCACAGCTCGGGGTGACTGGGAAAACCGACCCACAGGGCCTTGTGCCGCGACCATTCGGCCGGAACCGGTCCGATCATCGGACTTAGGAAAGCGCGACCGCGAAGGCCGCTTCGGTTTTGTCGCGCACTTCTTCGAGGCCGACGTCCGAGGCCAGTTCGGTGAGGGTCATGCCGCCGCCGCCGCGGCGGTCGATCGCAAATACAGCCAGGTCCGTGACCAGCATGTCCACGACCCGCCGCCCGGTGAGCGGCAGGGTGCAGGTCTTGAGCAGCTTCGGCCGGCCGGACTTCTCGACATGGTCCATGACCACCACCACGCGCCGCACCCCGGCCACCAGGTCCATGGCCCCGCCCATACCCTTGACCATCTTGCCAGGCACCATCCAGTTGGCCAGATCGCCATCCTGGGAGACCTGCATGCCGCCCAGGATCGAAAGCGCGATATGGCCGCCGCGGATCATCGCGAAGCTGTCGGCGCTGGAGAAATATGACGAGGTCGCAAGCTCGGTGATGGTCTGCTTGCCGGCATTGATGAGATCGGGATCAGCGTCCTCCTCGTATGGGAACGGGCCCATGCCGAGCATGCCGTTCTCGCTCTGCAGGGTCACCGAGACGCCCGGCGGGATATGATTGGCGACCAGGGTCGGAATGCCGATCCCGAGGTTGACGTAGAAGCCGTCGCGCAGCTCCCTGGCGGCGCGGGCGGCCATCTGATTGCGGGTCCAGGCCATGTCAGGCGCTCTCGCGGGGGCGGACGGTGAGTTGTTCGATACGCTTAACGTAAGCCGCGCCCTGCAGGATGCGATCCACGAAAATGCCCGGGGTGTGGATGGCGTCCTTGTCGAGTTGGCCGACCGGGACCAGATGCTCGACCTCGGCCACGGTCACCTTGCCGGCCGTAGCCATCATCGGATTGAAGTTCCGAGCCGTTTTGCGAAACACCAGATTGCCCTCGGCATCGCCCTTCCACGCCTTGATGATAGCCAGATCGGCGGTCAGACCGCGCTCCATGACGTAGGTCTCGCCCTCGAATTCGCGCGTTTCCTTGCCCTCGGCGACCAGGGTGCCGACCCCAGTGCGGGTGTAGAAAGCCGGTATTCCGGCGCCCCCGGCGCGGATGCGCTCGGCCAGCGTGCCCTGGGGATTGAATTCAAGCTCCAGCTTGCCGGCCAGGTAAAGCTGCTCGAACAGCTTGTTCTCGCCGACATAGGAGCTGGTCATCTTGCGGATCTGGCCGCCCGAAAGCAGCAGCCCGAGGCCGAAATCGTCGATGCCGCAGTTGTTGGAAATCACGCTGAGTTCGCGCGTGCCAGCCGATTTGATGGCGGCGATCAGGTTTTCCGGGATGCCGCACAGTCCAAAGCCGCCGGCCATCACGCTCATGCCGTCGAAAAGCAATCCGGCGAGCGCGTCGTCGGCAGTGGCGAAGACCTTGTTGGCCAAGGGCGCAACTCCAGATTTGGGAACGCCGTGAGCCATAGGCGAGAAGACAGATTGATTTCAACCGCCGCACCGCCGATCAAGTGGGCATGAGCCTGGCCGCCTTGCCGTGTTTAAGGGTCGAACGGAACCCGAGCGCGACATTCCCCACCGCGCTCACTGACTGTCTGCGACGCTATGGTTTCGCGGTGGTCGAGGATCACGGCATCGATGGAGCGCTGATCGACAGGGTCGGCGCCGAAGCCAGAGCGCTCTTCGCTCTGCCACAGAGCGCTAAGCTCGGCTATCGGATAGCCGGCGGGGCCGGGCAGCGCGGCTATACGCCGTTCGCGGTCGAGACCGCCAAGACGACGGCGCACGCCGACCTGAAGGAATTCTGGCACATCGGTCGCGATATCGGCGAGGGCGCGATGAACGTCTGGCCCGCCGAGTTGCCGACTTTCCGCGACGACGCCGTCGAGCTGTACGCGGCATTCGAGCATCTGGGCGTGCGGCTGCTGAGCGCCATCGGCGCGGGCCTGGGCCTTCCGACCGGGTTGCTCGAGGAGGCGGTGCGCGACGGCGACAGCGTCCTGCGCCTGCTTCGCTATCCGAGCGGCGATTTCGCCGGACCCTCTTTGCGCGCCGCCGCGCATGAGGACATCAACGCCATCACCCTGCTGCTTGGAGCCGAGGAAGCCGGGCTGGAAATTCTCGATCGCGACGGCG
>DATBOH010000280.1:0-30385 GCA_036553915.1 Caulobacteraceae bacterium
GCCGACGAACATGGTCCAGAAATTCCACTGACCGAGGCGCTCGTTCAGGAGCCGGCCGGTGAACTTCGGGAACCAGTAGTAGACCGCGCCTACGACCGGGAAGACGTTGATGCCGATCAACACATAGTGGATGTGGGCGACCACGAAATAGGTGTCGGTGAGCTGCCAGTCGACTGGGGTCGAGGCGGTCATCACCCCCGAGACGCCGCCGATCACGAACAGCACGATCATGCTCGAGAAGAACAGGAAGGCGGTGTTGATCGCCGGCCGGCCCGTCCAGATGGTCGCCAGCCAGGCGAACACCGCCACCGCGCTGGGCACGGTGATGATGAGCGAGGCGCCGCTGAAAAACGCCAAGGCCAGGGGCGGCAAGCCGGTGGCGAACATGTGATGGACCCACACTCCGAACCCCAGCGCCATCGTGGCCACGGTGGCGAAGGCGACGGCGGTGTAGCCGACCAGCGGTCGGCGGCAGAAGGTCGGCAGGGCGTCCGAGACCATACCCATGGCCGGCAGCACGATCGCGTAGACCCAGGGATGGCCGAACATCCAGAACAGATGCTGCCACAGCAGCGGCTGGCCCTGGGCGGCGTCGAAGAAATGGGTCCCGAACTGCCGGTCCATCCACAACAGAAACAAGGCCAGACTGACGGCGGGCACGGCCAACAGATTGGCGACCGAGGCGGTCAAGGTGCCCCACACCAGGATCGGCACTCGGTTGATCGACATCCCCGGCGCCCGCAGTCGCAAAAACGTGACAACGAAATTGGCGGCCCCGACCGTGGTCGAAATGCCCAGGAGAATGAGGCCAAGGGCGAAGATGTCGATATTGACGCCCGGATTGTAAGGCTTGGCGGCATAGGGGACGTAGTTGAACCAGCCGGCGTTGGGGCCGGCCCCGACCACGAAGCCCGAGTAGAGAAACAGGCCAGCGGCCAGATAGATCCAGTAGGACAAGGCGTTGAGGCGCGGGAAAGCCATGTCGCGGGAGCCGAGCAGAAGCGGCCAAAGATAGTTGCTGAACCCCGACAGGATCGGCGCGGCGTAGAGAAAGATCATGGTCATGCCGTGCATCGTGAACAGCTGGTCGTACTGTTCGGGACCCAGCAGGCGGCCGCCCGGAGCGGCCAACTGCACCCGCATCACCAGCGATTCGAGGCCGCCAAGGATCAGGAACACGAGCGCCGTGGCCATGTAGCGCAGGCCGATTTCCTTGTGATCGACACTGGCCAACCAGCCGATAAAGCCCGGCCGGGTTTCCCAGATCGCCTTGAGGTGGGCGCCCGGCTCGGTTTCGCCCGCTCGTACCAGCTTGGCGCGGCGAATCTCGCAGGTGTCGAGCGGCGCGGACGGGGCGCTCATTTCAGCCCCTCCAGATAGGCGACCACCGCGCCGAGCTGCGGACCGGAGAGGCCCACCGCGGGCATCCGGGCGCCGGGCTTCAAAGCCTGTGGATCGCCAATCCAGCCGGCCAGGCTCCCTGGGGTATTGGGGATCAGACCCGAGGCCAGCGACTGGCGGCTGGCGATATGGGTGAGGTCGGGACCGAGGATGCCCTCGGCGCCGGTTCCCCGCACCGTGTGGCAGGCGGCGCAATAGGCCGCGAAGACGGCCTGCCCGGCCAACGCCGCCGGTCCGGAGGGGGCGCGCGCCGGGGCTGACTGCGCCGCTCGCCAGGCGGCGAAGGCGGCGGGCGGTTCGGCGATGACGAACGCGGCCATGCCGGCATGTTGCGCTCCGCAATACTCCGTGCACTGACCACGATAGTCGCCTGGCCGGCTGGCCTCGATCCAGGTCAGGTTGGTGCGCCCAGGAATGGTGTCGGTCTTGCCGGTCAAGGCCGGGATCCAGAAGGAATGGATGACATCGGCGCTGGTCAGCTTGACCAGCACCGGTGTCCCGACCGGTATATGAATCTCGTTGGCGGTGACGAGGGTCCCGTTCGGCTGGGCGAAATCATATCTCGCCTCCCACCACCACTGGTGGCCGGTGATCTCGACGGTCAGAGCCGGTCGCCTCGGCGGGTCGTTGATCCTGGCCAGAACCTCCACCGTCCATACCAGCGAGAGCAGCAGAACGACGCAGGTGGGCGCGAGGCCGACCCAGATCCACCGAGCCTCGTGTCGGCTTTCGGCGACCGGTGGGCGCTCCGACCCCCTGGACCGGCGCACCAGCACCCCGGCCACGACCAGGACGGTCACGATGATAACCACCGCGAGCGAGATGACGATCAGACCCCAGGTCAGGTCGGTCGCTGGATCGGCGCGCGGACCGAAGGTCCGCAGGTAGCCAAGCGGCGTGGCCGGGGTGAAGTTCACAGGACTTGCCGGGCGGCTTCGCTGTCGCCAACCCGCATCAGAGCGCCCGGTCTGGGAGAAGCTCGCTCGCCGAGGGGGTTTCGGAGCGACGCATCGCCTCGGCGAAGGCGGCCGCGAGGCCGATGATGAACAGCAGCCCGGCCGGAACCCACATGATGACCCCGCCGAGTTGCTGATCGGCGAGCGGCGTCAGGCCCCAGGCCGCGGTCGTATAGGCGTGCGGCCAATAGATCGGTTGGGCGCTGAAGGTGATGATTGCGCCCAGCAGCCCCATTTGACCGGTGGTCAGGAACACGGCCGCCAAGCTGGCCGGCAGACGCCGCGGGTTAAGCAGGGCCGTCCACAGCCACAAGGCCGAGCCGAACAGGCTCAGGTGCATGGCCCAATAGGCAAGATCGCTCTCGAAGGTGGCGGCGTAGGCGCGCGGCGTGTGCCAGAGCCAGAGGGCGGCGGCGAAGGAGAGAGCTGCGAGCACCGGCCCGGGCGCGGCGCCGCTGTCGCTGGCCGGCCGGCTTCGGAAGGGCGCCAGCCAGCGGCCGGCGACCAGGTCTGGCCGACCAAGGGCGATCAGCGGCGCAGCGACCAGGGTCAGCAGCATGTGCTGTCCGACCCGGGCCGAGAACAGCGATACGGACAGGGCGCAGAGCGGCGACAGCAACGCCGTCACGGCGGTCAACCAGCCAGCGTGGAAACCCAGGCGTCGCCAGGCTGGCGGTCGCGCCGCCTCGCCCCCGCTCATCACCGCATAAAGGCAGATAAGCGCCGCCAGAAACACGATCAGAACAGGATCGAGGTTCCAACGTCCGGTCAGATCGGCCGGGCCGACGGCGGATCCACAATAGGGTGACAGGATTCCGAACGGCGTGGAAAGATCGCCGGGCAGCGCCGATGCTGTCACCTTCCGCCCTCGTCACCCCCCTGCTTCGTCAGGGCTCATGGTTCGCGGCCACGCCCGAATGTCGAATGCCCAAGGCGGCGCTTGGTTCCGGGGCCGTTCAGAGACCGATCAGCAGGTATTTGAGCTCAAGATATTCGTCCAAACCGTACTGGGAACCTTCCCGTCCGAGCCCCGACTGTTTGACCCCTCCAAAGGGCGCGACCTCAGTGGAGATCAGGCCTTCGTTGACGCCGATCATGCCGTATTCGAGCTGCTCGGCGACCCTGAAAACCCGGCTGAGGTCGGACGCATAGAAATAGGCCGCCAGGCCGTAGGGGGTGGCGTTGGCCAGAGCCACGGCCTCCGCCTCGGTCTCGAAACGCGTCAGGCTAGCCACCGGACCGAAGATCTCGTCGTTGAAGATCGCCATGTTCGGGGTCACGCCGGTGATCACCGTGGGTTCGAAGAAACTGCCGCCCAAGGCGTGGCGATGGCCGCCCAGCAACACCCGCGCGCCTTGACTTTGGGCCTCGGCGAGCAGGCCTTCGACCTTGACGACCGCGTCTTCGTTGATCAGCGGGCCCTGGTCCACGCCAGGTTGGGCGCCGTCGCCGAGTGTCATCCGGCCGGCCTTTTCGGTCAGCTTGGCGGCGAAGGCGTCGAACACGCCGGCCTGGACCAGGAAACGATTGGCGCAGACGCAGGTCTGGCCCATGTTGCGGTACTTCGAGACCATCGCCCCAGCCGCCGCCCGGTCGAGATCGGCGTCATCGAAGACAATGAACGGCGCATTGCCGCCGAGCTCCAGCGACACCTTCTTGATGGTTTCCGCGCACTGGGCCATCAGCCGGCTTCCGACCGCCGTCGAGCCGGTGAACGAGAATTTGCGCACCAGCGGGTGGCCGGTGAGCTCGGCTCCGACCTCGGCCGATCGCGTTGTCGGCAGAACATTGAACACGCCCTTCGGCAGGCCGGCGCGATCGGCCAGCTCAGCCAGCGCCAGGGCCGAGAGCGGCGTCTCGGCGGCTGGCTTGACCAGAAACGTGCAGCCGGCCGCCAGCGCCGGGGCCGCCTTGCGGGTGATCATGGCGTTGGGGAAGTTCCAGGGCGTGATCGCCGCCGCCACGCCGACCGGCTGCTTCAGCACCACGATGCGGGCGTCGGCGCGGTGCGGGGGAATGACCGCGCCATAGGCGCGCCGGCCCTCCTCGGCGAACCATTCGATGAACGCCGCCCCATAGGCGATCTCGCCGCGCGATTCGGTTAGTGGCTTGCCTTGCTCAGCAGTCATCAACCGGGCCAGGTCCTCCCGGGCCGCTAGGATTTGCGCGTGCCAGGCCATCAAGTGGTCGTGGCGCGCCTTGGCGGTCAACGCCGCCCAACCGGCCTGGGCGGCCGCGGCGGCTTCGATCGCGGCCCGGGCGTCAGAGCCGGCCAGGTCGGCGACCTCGGCCAGCACCGCCCCGCCGGATGGATTGCGCACCGCGAAGCGGGCTCCGGACGCGGCTGTGCTCCAGCCGCCATCGACAAAGGCGTCGGCGCGGAGCAACCCCGGATCATCGAGCTTGAGCATCAAAGCCTCACATAGGTTCGGATCGGCGGCCAAGGGCCTCAAGAATGGCGCCATGCCGGGCCCGGTCCAGGCGATAGGCGAACAGGATGGTCACCGAAATGGCCGAGAGCACCGCCGCGCCAGGGCCATAGATCAGACCGAGATCAAGGACCGTCTGGGCCGGCACGGTCAAGTGGTCCAGGGTTGCGGCGGTCCCGTGCGGAAAGCCGATCAGATCCAGCACCAGGCCAGCGATCAGCACGCCCAGGCCGCTCGAAGCCTTGGCGGAAAAGTTGATGCCGGCGAAATACAGACCTTCGCGGCGGGCCTGGAACAGATGTTCGTGTTCGTCGGCTGCGTCGGCCATCATCGATTGATAGCCGATCAGGGCCGCGCTGGTTCCGAGCCCGAGCAGGATCACCGCCGCCGCTAGGATGGCCATCACCTCGGCCGGGGTGCGGATCAAGCCCGCCGCCCGCAGCGGCGCCGGGACCAGCTGGGCGGTGATGAACATGAATAGTCCAGTAAGCGCCACGGTGCGCTTTTCGAGCCAGCGCGAGGCGATGGCGGTAACGATGACGCCGACGAACAGGCCGCCGGTGAAGACGAAGGTAAGGTCGCGGATCTGCAGGGTGCTGATCTTCCAGAAGTAGGTGTTGGCGTAGAGGGTCAGAGGGCCGGCGACGCCTTGGGCGACGAAGAACAGCAGGATGGCCGAGAACAGCACCCGGAAGGAGCGGTTGGCGAAGATTTCCTTGATCTCGGCCACCAGCGCCTTGAGGCGTCCGGCCACCGGTGGCGGCGGTGCGTGCAGCCGGTGACGGGATGAGAGGGTCCCAAGCCCGCTGGCCAGGCTGCCAATCAGGGCGATGGCCCCGAAGCTGGCCATGAGCGGCACATAGGCGGCCTTGCGCATCGTGCCGTGGTCGCCAGCCAGGAAATACCCATAGCTGAGCGCCGTCGCGGCCAGAGTCCCGACGACCCCGAACGCCACCCGCGCCGATACGATCGTCGAACGCTCGACGTAGTCCTGCGAGAGCTCGGCTCCCAGAGCGAAGTACGGCACCTGGAAGCACGAAAGGGCGATACGGACGAGGAGCGACAGCACCACAGCGGCGACAAACAGTCCGGTCCCATGCATCGCCGCCGGGGCCGTGAACAGGATGGTCAGGCTGACCCCGGTCGGCAGGCCAGCCAGGATCACGAACGGATGCCGCCGCCCCCAGCGCGAGCGAATCCCGTCCGACCAGGAACCGACCAAGGGATCGACGAAGGCGTCGAGGGTGAGGGACAGCAGACCTACCAGCCCGGCCATGCTCCCTGACAGGCCGCACACCAGGGTGAGATAGAACAGCAGGAATTGCCCGAGGGCGAAGTTGACGACGGTCTCGACCAGGGCCCCGGAGCCATAGAGGGTCAGGGTCCCCGCTCCCAGCCGGCGCTTCGCCCCATTCCGATCCGCCGCCATGTGCACGACCCCGACTCTGTTTCGCCTTGCTTAGGGGCCAGTCGGGCGCAGCGCCAGAGAGAGGGAGAGCGTCAGGGCCGGCGGTCCTCCCAGCCGGGTGGCAACGGCGGCCAGCGGCCAACGCCGCCGCGCTCGGTCAACATGCCGCTCAAGGTCCGGTCGGCGTGTCGGGCCCGCCAAGCCAGTTGCGCCTGCGCCAGGTCCAGCAGCGCCGCGGGATCGGTCAGCGCCGTCCGCCAGGTCGGATCGCTGGCCAGGTCAAAACCCAGCCCCAGGCCGTCGCCGAACTGCACATAGGCGGCGTCGGCGGTCCGCAGCACCGCAAGATTGCGGGTCTCAAGCCGCCGGTCCCACACCTCCGGCGGCGGCTCGCGAGCAATAGCTTGGCCACGCCAGTCGAACTCCCAATGCGCCGCCCGGCGCCACCAGCCTGGCGTCTCACCATCAAGGAGGAAGCCCAGCGACACGCCGTCACATTGGGCTGGGACATCGAGTCCCATGGCCCAGGCCAGGGTCGGGAACACATCCACCGCCTCGGTGAAGGCCTCAACCACCAGGCCGTGCCGGCCGCGGCGCGGATCGCGGACCAGGCAGCCCACGTGATAACTCTCTTCGAACCAGCCGGCCTTTTGGATCAGGCCGTGGTCGCCCAACTGCTCGCCGTGGTCGGAGGTGACGACGATCAGCGTGCGCTCCCAGACGCCCGCCGCTTCGAGCGCCGCCCAGACGCGGCCGAGTTGATGGTCGGCTTCCGAGACCATGCCGAAATACTGGCTTTTCAGGAACGCCATGGCGGCCGGGTCGCCCGGCGCGGCCAACCCCGGCGCCCGCATCAGCGCTTCGTGCAGCCGCGCGGGTTCGGCGACCGGCGCGATCGGCGGCGGCACGCCTTCCGGAGGATAGAGGTTCGCGAAGGCGCCGGCGGCGGCATAGGGCGGATGCGGACGAAGCTGGCTCAGATGGGCGAACCACGGGCCGTCCTGGCGCCCGATCCATTCGATCAGCACCCCAGCCAGATAGGCCGACAGGCTGTGCTCGACCGGCCGTTCCGGCTCGCTGACCAGGGCCGAAAAGCCGTCGGGGAAACGCCGGTGGCCGCGCTCAACCAGCCAGTCGAGCCAGGCGTCAAAGCGGCCGCCCACCGCCATGTGGGCGTCTGCGAACCCCGGCAGCACTTCCTCATAGGTCGAAAGCCGTGGATCGTCCGGTCCGGCGGCCTCGCGCGGGTCGATGGCCTGGTCCGTGTAGCCGAACAGAGCCGGGCGGTAGCCCGCCCGTGCCGCCGCCATCGCGATGGTGTCGAAACGGTGATCGAGCGGCGAGCCATTGGCCACGACCCGGTGGTTCATGGCGTAAAGGCCGGTGTAAAGGCTGGCCCGGCCTGGGCCGCACGGCGCGGCCTGGCTGTAGTGACGGGCGAAGCGGACGCCTTGCGCCGCCAGACGGTCGAGATTGGGGGTCTTGACGATCGGGTGGCCGGCGCACGAGAGGCAATCGCCGCGCCACTGGTCGAGGGTGATGAGCAGAATGTTGAGCGGCGCGCTCACGTCGCCTTGACGCTGGCGCGGCGGAACGGGATCCAGCGCCGGACGGGCCAGACGATCAGTTCCCAATGGCGCTGCACGGCCTCCTCAAGCCCGGTGGCCGGATATTCGCCGGCCCGCGGCGCCCGATAGGCTCCGCTCAACACGTCGAAGATCGGCAGCAGCGAGGCGAAATTGGTGTTGTAGTGGGCCGGGTCGCGGGAGTGGTGCAGGCGGTGGTAGCGCGGGGCGTTCAGCGCCCACGACAGCGGCCCGAACCCAAGCCTGAGATTGGCGTGGACCACGAAGTGATAGAGACTAATCACGACATAGAGGGCCAGGATCGCCGGCGTCGGTCGCAACAGCAGCGCCGGAACCAGCCAGACGGTCACCGACTTGATCGCCGGCTCCAGCCAGAAATGCCGCTGCGCGGTGAGAAAGTTCAGACCGCGGTCGCTGTGATGCAACGAATGCATGGCCCACAAAAACGGAATGCTGTGCTGGGCGCGGTGAAACAGATACTCGCCCAGGTCCATGGTGATCAGCCACGCCGTCGCACCAGCCCAGAACGGCCACTGCGCCAGGTCGATAAGACCACCCCCGAAATGGGCGATCGCCGCCGCCGTGGCGACCGCCGGCAGGGTTCCGCGCACGAGCTGCCCGGCCAGGGTCAGAACGTAGGCCAGGGCGTTGGCGCCCCATTCAGGGCGCGCCTGGGAAGCCGGCCAGATTCGCTCGGCCGCGACCATCGACGCCATCACGCCGGCGATCAGGACCGGAACCAGCCAGGCCGGCGGCATGGTCAGAACACTCCCGGCGCCAGGCGGTAGCGCACCTTGGCCATCAGGGCGGCGTATTTTGGATCGTGTTTGAGCACCGCTTCCTCAGCCTGGATACGGACCACGAACAGCGCCGTCACACCGACATAGATGCTCAGGTTCCAGACATCCGGATTGAGCAGCAGAAAGCCGACGTACGACATCAGATAGCCGGCGTAGATCGGATGACGCACCAGGCCATAGGCGCCGCCAGCCACCACGCCGCGATTGGCGGCCGCCAGGCCGAAGCTGCGCCTCAGGCTGAGCTTGCCCGAAATACTGACGACCAGGCCGCAAATGACCAGCAGGCCTCCGAGCGCCGCCGGCCCCAGCGTCGGCGTGTGCGAGGGATGCACGAGCATCGGGCCGGCCGTTCCGATCAGGGCGATGAGCCAGTCCCAGGGTTTGGTCGAGACCTCGGTCGGGCGACGACGCAGGAGGATGAACAGCACCACCAGGCCTTCGGGTCCGAGATTGACCAGGTTCCAGGGCCGATCCGAAGCGCTGGCTACGATCGACATCGAAAAGCGGGCGAACAACACGACCGAAAAGGCGCGCTCGCCCAAATCCGCCAGCCGCGCCAGCCGTCGCTCGGCGCTCTGGGAAAGTGGAGCGGTGAAAAAGCCCCCCAACGCCATGCAACGCCTACCCGTGAACCACGATGCTGCGGCGGCTAGGCCTTTCGCCACGGGCTGACAAGGCCCGGCGCGCACCGCGTGACGCTTGGTCGCGCCGGCGCCTTGCGGAACGGGCCGACCCTCCCAGGTATTGAAGACGCTGCGGGGCATGGACGCGGTGAGATGATTTCCGGCCCCGAAAAAATGCTGCTCAATCGCCTAGGCAAGTCCCGATTCGTCAGGCTCGCGCCCTATTTCGCTCTGGGTCCGGTTTCCGGCCCTTTGACGGCGGGCATCGTCATCAATTGGCGCGGCGGCCGCCCGGTTCTGGCCGGCCTCTACGCCACCGCGCTTGCCTTGTGGCTGGTGCTTGCCCCGCTGGAGGCGGCCAAGGTCTTGCCGGCTGGATTGGCGCATCTGATCTGAGAAACGCCGCCCGCGTTGAGGCGCGCCTAGGTCTCCATTAGGCTTGGCCGGTGATTCTGGTCAGCGCTCAGTTCGTCGCCAACGCCCGCGCCGGCCGCACCCCATGGTGGGGATGGGTGCTGGCGCCGATCCTGGCGCTGATCCTGTGGGTGGCGGCGGCGACGATTCCTTTCGTCATCGCGCTATTCACCCATCTCGCCTCCCAATCGGATCTGAAGCATGCCGCGGACCCGGCCTTCCCACTGGCCTTCTATGGCTTCACCGGTGTGGTCTTCGGAGGCCTGGCGCTCGCCTGGCTGCTGGCCGCCTGGCTGATCCAGGCCAAGCGGCCGAGCGTCCTGATCGGCCGGTGGAGTTGGTCGCAGTTCGCTCTCGCCGCCGGACTATGGCTCGGCCTTTGCCTGGTCGGCACGGCCATCGACTATGTCATCTGGCCGGGCGGATTCCGGCTCACCGTCAGCGCCCAGACCGGGGCCATGGCGCTCGTCGCCGTGCCGTCCCTGGCCGTCCAGACCTTTTGCGAGGAGCTGATCTTTCGCGGCTATGTCACCTCGGGCGTCTGGCTGGCGGTGAAGCGGCCGCTCGTGGCGGCGGTGATCAGTGGTGTCATCTTCGCCGGCCTGCACATTCCCAACGGCGTCCCCCAAGCCGCCGGCGCCCTCCTGTTCGGGATCGTAACGGCGCTCATCTATATGCGCACCGGCAACCTCGCCTTCACCTGGGGCCTGCATCTCATCAACAACCTGTTCGGGGCCATTGTCGTGGTCTCGGCCAACGACGTGCTCAAGGGCAGCCCGGGCGTCTTCAGCCAATCGACGCCTCAGCTCATATGGATGGACCTGGCGGGTTCGGTCGTCTTCTTCGCCATCGCCTATTGGGTCGCGACGCGGATTCGTTCAGGCGACGCCGAGGCTGCGCGCTAGTCCGCGTCCATTTTCAGGGCGGCGATGAAGGCTTCCTGCGGAATCTCCACCCGCCCGAACTGACGCAGGCGTTTCTTGCCTTCCTTCTGCTTGTCCAGGAGCTTGCGCTTTCGCGTTGCGTCCCCGCCATAGCACTTGGCGGTGACGTCCTTGCGCAGCGCCCGCACGGTTTCACGGGCGATGATCTTGGCCCCGATCGCCGCCTGGATGGGGATGGTGAACAGGTGAGGCGGGATCAGCTCCTTCATCTTCTCAACCATGCCGCGGCCGCGCGCTTCGGCGCGCTGGCGGTGCACGAGCATCGACAGGGCGTCGACCGGCTCGCCATTGACCAGGATGGCCATCTTCACAAGGTCGCCCTCGCGGTAGTCCTGAAGCTGATAGTCGAAGCTGGCGTAGCCCTTGGAGATGCTCTTCAGACGGTCGTAGAAATCGAACACCACCTCATTGAGCGGCAGGTCATAGACGACCATGGCCCGGGCGCCGACGTAGCTCAGCTCCTTTTGCTCGCCGCGGCGGTCCTGGCACAGCTTGATCGCCGCGCCGAGATACTCGTCCGGGGTGAAAATCGTGGCCCGGATCCACGGCTCGGAGATCGTGGCGATGCGGGCCGGATTGGGCATGTCGGCGGGGTTGTGTAGCTCGATCGTCTCGCCGTTGGTCAACGCGATGCGATAGATGACGCTGGGCGCGGTGGCGATGAGGTCGAGATTGAACTCGCGGCTCAGACGTTCTTGGACGATCTCCAGGTGCAGCAAGCCCAGGAATCCACAGCGGAAACCAAAGCCGAGGGCGGCGCTGGTCTCCATCTCATAGCTGAAGCTGGCGTCGTTGAGCCGCAGACGCCCGACGGCGGCGCGCAGATCCTCGAAATCGGCGGCGTCGACCGGGAACAGGCCGCAGAAGACCACGGGCTGGACCGGCTTGAACCCCGGCAGGGCGGCGGCGGCCGGTCTGCGGTCCTCGGTAATGGTGTCGCCGACCGCGGCGTCGGCGACGTCCTTGATCTGGGCGGTCAGGAAGCCGATCTCGCCGGGCCCTAGTTCGGCGACATCGACCGGCTTGGGCAGGAACACCCCCAGCCTGTCGACCCGGTAGACGGCGCCGGCCTGCATCATCCGTACCTGGGCCCCGGCCTTGAGGCGGCCATCGATCACCCGCACCAGGACCACGACGCCAAGGTAGGCATCGTACCAGGCGTCGACCAGAAGCGCCTTGAGCGGCGCGGTCTCGTCGCCGCGCGGGGCCGGCAGGCGGGTGACGATCGCTTCCAGCACCCCGGCGATCCCGAGGCCGGTCTTGGCCGAGCATTCGACCGCGTCTGAGGCGTCGATGCCGATCACCTCTTCGATCTGAGCCTTGACCCGCGCCGTGTCGGCGGCCGGCAGATCGACCTTGTTGAGCACCGGCACGATCTCATGGTCGTGCTCCAGGGCCTGGTAGACGTTGGCCAGGGTCTGGGCCTCGACGCCCTGGCTGGCGTCGACCACCAGCAGCGAGCCTTCGCAGGCGGCGAGCGAGCGGCTGACCTCATAGGCGAAGTCGACGTGCCCGGGGGTGTCCATGAGGTTGAGGATGTAGTCCTGGCCGTCGGCGGCTCGGTAGGCGAGGCGCACGGTCTGGGCCTTGATGGTGATGCCGCGCTCGCGCTCCAGGTCCATGGAATCGAGCACTTGCTCGCGCATTTCGCGGGCGGTGAGGCCCCCTGTCTCCTGGATCAGCCGGTCGGAGAGCGTCGACTTGCCGTGGTCGATATGGGCGACGATGGCGAAGTTGCGGATCTGGGCGAGGGGCTGAGCCATAGGGCGCGCTCTGTAGCAACATCCACCGCGCCGCGCGATGACCAAACCAGCGCCATTCAGTCGCCGTTAACCACGGTTGTTCTAGACCAGCCTCGCTCGGGGCGGCGGAAGCAAAGGCTGGCTGGTATGGAACGTCGCACGCTCATCGCCTCGGGCTTGGCGCTCATGGCCTTGCCGGCCCTTGCCCAAGAGACCGAGATGCAGCGTGGGCCGGTCACGGCGCCAGGCCCCGACCAGTCGCCGCCCCCGCCGCCCAATCATTCGCCCGACTACCGGGCCCCCGAATATTCCCACGACGAGATGGTCAACCGGGTTTCCGACTTCCTGGGCGTGACCGCCGAATCGGCGGGGAGCGTGGTTGAGCGCCTGTTCCGCGAAAACGGCCGGCCGACCGGCTACATCGCCGGCGAGGAAGGCTCCGGCGCCTTCATCTTCGGCCTGCGCTATGGCAAGGGCCTGCTGTATATGAAGGAACGGCCGGTTCAGAAGGTCTATTGGCAGGGCCCATCGGCCGGCTTCGACTTCGGCGGCAACGCCAGCCGCGTGTTCGTGCTGTGCTACGACCTCGAATATCCGGACGCCATCTACCGGCGTTTCCCGGGCGTCGAGGGGTCAGCCTATTTTATCGGCGGCATCGGCGTGAACTATCAGCGCGCCGACGGCATCACGGTCGCCCCGATGCGGGCCGGCGTCGGCCTGCGGCTCGGCGCCTCGGTCGGCTATCTCGCCTATAGTCGCCACCAGAACATCATTCCGCTGTAGCGACGATCTCGTCGGCCCTCGTTGGAGCGCTTCAGCGCCCCGAGGGAGCGTAGAGCATCTGGGCGGGGGCGGCGGCGTGCGGCGTGGCCGGCTTCATCACGACCAATGCCCCGGCGGCGGCTACGACGAGGGCGGCGATCGCCCCGCCGATATAGAGCATGCGGCGGTTCTTGGCCGGCGGCTTGGCGGCGACGAACAGCGGGGCCGCGGCAGCGGCGCTGGCGGCTTTCTCAGCCGCGGATTTCTGAGCCGCCAGTTCCATGATCTGGGCGGTGGCTTCGGCGGCAGCCGCGTGGGCGGCGGCCCCGGCGGCGGATTCGATGGCGGCGGCCGAGTCTTCCAGCAGCTTGACGCGCTTGGACAGGGCGTCACCCATCTTGACCATGCTGACGCCAAGGTCCTTGGCGGCGTGCGCCGCCCCCGACGCGCCTTCCTCGGCGACGTTGAGGCGCGAATCGAGCGCCTCTACGGAATCCTTGAGATCGCTGATGGCCTTGGCCAGGCCCTCTGGCGAGAGGTCTTCGTGATTGTGGAACCGGTCGATACTCAACTCCGGCCGTATGTCGATGACAGTGGCTTGATCATCGTCTCCCCACGAGTCGGGATCAACCCATTTGGGTTTAGGCTGCGGTGCGGGCATGGCGGCTTCCTTGGAGCGAGGGAAGAAATGGGCGAGGAACGACGCACGATGAGATGGCCTTGGATCTGACCGCCAGCGCCATCCTGGCGGCGGCGGCCCTGGCGGCCACGCTGCTGTTTGGCTGGCTGGGAGCCAGGCCGGCCAAGCCGTTGGCCGCGCCAAGGTTGGCGCCCTGGCGGCTGATGATGCTCGTCGTCTTCGCCCTGGCCGTAGCCGTGCTGGGCCACATGGTGGCGATCTGGCGCGCGGCATAGGGCACGGCGGCACACTTTCGAAAGACGGCGTTCGAGCGCAGTGTGCCAGCGAACCTTGAATCGAAGATTAAGCTTTTCCGCACCAGGCTCCGGCGCGGCGATCGGCCGCTTTCGCTAATGAGCCTCGGTAAGCTGGCCGCGAATTTCTCCGCCAGGATGGGCGGCGGTGTGGATGTTCACGTACCAGAGGCCGGCGCGCAGATTGCCGACCTGAACATCGGTGATCGTCGCTGAACCCTTCATCGGGCTGGCCATCGCTCCGGTGATCGGTACGGCCACGCCAGCGGCCTTGCCGGCCGCCGCCGGGCCATGAAAGTGCGCGGCCATCGCCGGGCCGCTGAGACCCGAATAGCTGACGGTCCAGGAAATCTTGCGGCTGGTCGTGTCGAGCGTGAGGTTGGCCACGCCGGTCCCCTTGCTGTCGGTCGGCGGGGTTTCGGCGGCGCCGTTCAGCTTGGCGGTGAAATGGACACTGGCGGCCAGGGCCGGAGCCGCGGCGGCCAGAGCCGCGGCGGCGATGAGAACAGGCAAAAGGCGCATCGATCCCTCCTGATGGCTCCCCTTGGCGAGGGGTGTAGACCCCCGCGACGGCTGGCGCCTAGAGCGAAAGTTCCAAGCTCTTAGGGGCGTTCAATCGGCGCCGACTTCGGGGATCGGGGCGCCAGCCTCTGGCGGGTTCGCCGGATCCGGCAGGCCGACATTGACCACCGTCGCTGGCGTCGCCAGGGCGATCCGCGCGGCCTTCAGATCGGCGACAACACCGAACAGCAGGTCGCTCTTGACCCTGAAGGCGTAGCGGGGCGAGCCGACAAAGGCGAAGGCGGTGAATTCCAACGCCCCCTCGCGCACGTCGCTGAGGTAGACGGCCGGCGGAGGCTCGGCGAGGACGTCGGCGTGGCCGGTCAGCCGGGTCAGGATCAGATCGCGCACGATGGCCGGGTCGGCGGCGTCATCGATCTTGAGCACGATCCGGACGCGACCGATGGCGGCGTTGTTGGTGACGTTGCGCACTACCTTGGAAACCAGGTCCGAATTGGGCACGATCAGGCGCGAGCGATCGGGCATTTCGATCTCGGTGGCGCGGACGTTGATCGCCTTAACGTCGCCTTCGAGATCGCCGAGAGCAACCCAGTCGCCCACCCTTACCGGTCGTTCGGCCAGCAGGATCAGGCCGGAGACGAAATTGCCGATGATCGCCTGCAGACCAAAGCCGATGCCCACCGAAAGGGCGCTGGCGAACAGGGCGATCTGGCTGAACGACAGGCCGAGCGAGGCGAAGCCGAGGATCGCCCCGATGATCGCCCCCCCATAGGACACAGCCACACCGACCGAATTTCGCGCCCCGATATCCATACGGGTCTTGGGCAGGTAGCGGGCGTCGAGCCAGCCGCGCACCGCCCGGGTGACGGTAAGCACGATCAGAAACACCGCAGCCGCCCCGATGATGGCCCCTGGGGTCACCAACACCTGGCCGATCTTGAACGAGAACTGGGTCTGGCTCAGATGCGTGGCGACATCGCCAAGACTGGTTCCGAACGGGGCGACGATGGCCGCCCAGGCGATCGCCAGCAGGATAATCCGGCAGACGCCGGAGGCGAGGACGGCGATCTGCTCCATCCCTGCCTCGCTGAAGCCGATGGCCATGCGGAGGGCGCGGCCTGGGCCACTCTTGTCGGAAAGGACAGCGGGGAAGATCTCGTCGCAGAAGCGCAGGCCCAGGAACAGCAAACCCAGAACGGCGACGATCCACAACGTCTCGCGCATCAGGAACGCCGCCAGGGCCAGATAGCCGAACAGCACGGCCAGGAGCGCGATCGCCAGGGAGAGCCAGGCGGCGAGCGCTACCAGGGTCCAGGTCCAGCGAGGCCCATGCGTCGGTTCGCCCGCCGGCAGGGCGGCGCGCCGGACCCCGGCCATGGCCAGCAACGCCCCGCCGGCGACCGCCAGTTCGAGGAGAACGGTGATGCAGTCGGTGGCCACCGAGGTTGCGAAACTGGAGCCCAGATTGGCATTGAGGCCGGCGACGAAACCGGTCAGCCCGGCGGCAGCCCCCAGCAGCCCGGGATAGGGGGCAACCCGGGCCACCACGCGCTCGCCGATCGGGGCCAGACGCCAGGCTCGCCGACCTGGCGACAACAACGCCCGTCCCAACCCCTCCAGGGCGCAGGCGAACACCACCGAGCGGATCGCCAGCCGCGTCAGTTCGTCGACGTCCTCGGTCAACACGCCGGCCGCCATGGCGGTCAGCCATAGGATCAGGCCGGCGAATAGCGGCGTCGCCATGGCCACCGCCACCAGCCAGACACCGAGGACGGCGCTCTTGAAGCCAACATCGTCGGCGCCCTTGGCGGCGCGACGCAGACCCAGGGCGTTGAGCATCAGCCGCGCCGGCCCGACCAGCAGCAGCGCCAGCACCAGGGCGGCGAGCAGCAGCATCGGGCGTCCGGGCTTGCTCCAGCCTTCGGCGAACTGGGTTTGCTCGTCGGCCAGCACCCGCTGCAAGCGCGCCAGATCCTCCGGCAGCGACGCGCGGACATCCACCCACAATCCAAGATCGAGAATCGACCGGGTTCGGGTCCACAGGCGGGCGGAGAAGTTCTCGTGCAGCTGTTCGACCAGGGTGCGATCGGCCTGTGTCGCCTCGACCAGCAACAATCGGGCCTGCTTGAGCTGGGCGTTCACCTGCGCTTCGCCGTGCAGCAAGTTGCGGCGGCTGGCGGCGTTGAGCGGCGCTTCCGGCGGCTGGCCCGGTCCAGGCGGCGGCCCCAGGCCGGCGAGGCGAGCGTCAATGTCCGTAAGTTCGGCGGTCAAGGTGGTCACGGCGGCGGCGAGACTGGTCTGGATGGGCGGCAACCGAGCCAGTCGGTCCTTGATTTGATCGTCGGCCACTGCGTGCGAACGGGTCGGGGGCGCATCGGCCCGGACCGCCGCCTGGGCGTCGCTGACTTGCTTGATCACCGACGGGTCGACCTGCGGGGCCGGGGTCTGAGCCCACGCGGCCGGGGCCAGGAGAGCCGCGACCAAGACCAGAATCGACAGTCGCAAGCGCAGCCCCCTCAAAGCTTCGGCGGCGACTATAGCTGAGCCAGCCGCGCCATGAACCAGGCCTCCCCGAAATGAGGCGGGAGGCATGAAGAATTGGGCGTCGGCGCAGCGAGACGGACGGGGTAAGATTCGCCGACGGAGGACGGAGATGGCGCACACCGACTTGGCCGAATCGCGATCTGGCGTCCATCCACGCGCGCCCAGCCTGCTGGCCTCCCTGCGCGGCTATGGTGGCGGCGACATCGCCCCGGACCTGATCGCCGGGCTGACACTGGCCGCCATCGCCATTCCCGAGCAGATGGCCACCGCCCGCCTGGGCGCTTTGTCGCCGCAGGTGGGCTTCTACGCCTTCATCGCCGCCTCGATCGCCTTCGCCATCTTCGGAGTCAGCCGGAGGCTCTCCGCCGGGGCCGATTCGACCATCACGCCGATCTTCGCCGGCAGCCTGGCGTTGCTCGCCGCCTCAGGATCGCCGCACTACGCCGTGCTGGCCGCCGGACTGGCGGTGCTCGTCGGCGTCACCGTCGCCGCCGCCGGGGTCTTCCGCATGGGCTGGATCGGCAATCTGCTGTCGGCCCCGGTGACCCTCGGTTTCCTGGCCGGAATCGCGGTTCACATCGTCGTGTCGCAGCTCCCAGCCGCTCTGGGCCTTGTGCCGCTCAGCGGCCCGACCCTGGTCCGCATCGGCCATCTGGCGGCTCTGGCGCCGCACGCCAATCCCTGGGCCGTAGGTCTGACGGTGACGGTGCTGGCCATCATCGTCCTCTGTCACAAGATCAGCGCCCGCCTGCCCGGACCGCTGGCCGCCGTGGTTCTGGCGGCCATCGGAGCCCGCGTCCTCGCGCTGCCGAGCCACGGTGTCGCCCTGCTGGGGCCGATCGCCGGGGGCGCCGCACGGCTTGGACCGCCGATGCTGGAGGCCAGCGACTGGTTCAACCTCGCGCCTTTGGCCCTGATCATCGCCCTGGTGGTCATGGTCCAGACCGCCGCCACCACCCGCGCCTTCCCGCCACCGCACGGCGCCGCCGACGTCGACGGCGATTTCATCGGCGTCGGACTCGCCAACCTGGCCGCCGGTCTCACGGGCGCCTTCGCGGTCAACGCCAGCCCGCCGCGCACCGCCATCGTCGCCGAAAGCGGTGGCCGCTCGCAGATCGCGGCCCTGGCGGCCGTGGTTGCCGTCGGCCTGTTGCTGGCCTTCGGCATGGGCGTCCTGGCCGCCATCCCGGAGGCGGCGCTGGCCGGCATTCTGCTGTTCGTGGCCGCCCGGATCGTCCGCATCGGCGAAATGGTCAAGGTGGTCCGGGCCGCGCCAGTGGAAGCGCTGCTGATCGCGGCGACGGCGGCGGCGATCGTCGCCTGGCCGATTGAGCAAGGGGCGGCGGCCGGCATCGGGCTCTCCCTGCTGCATGGCATCTGGGGCGGCGCGCGCACCCGGCTGCGGTCGATGCTGCACATTCGCGGCACCAGCGTCTGGTGGCCAAAAACCCCAAGCCGCAGCGGCGACCAGATTCCCGGCGTCGCCGTGGTCGCCTTCCAGGCCCCCTTGAGCTTCCTCAACGCCGGGCAGTTCGAACACGACATGCTGGCCGTCCTGGCCGCTCCCGATCTGAAGCTGGTGGTGCTGGAGGCGGCCGGCCTGATCGACATCGACTTCAGCGCCGCCGAGAGCTTCGCCGCCGTCATCGCCGCCTATCGCAAGGCCGGGGTCACCCTGGCGGTGGCGCGTCTGGAGTCCCTCGACGCCCAGAACGCCCTTGGTCGCCTCGGGCTGCGGCAAGCGCTGGGGCCCGATCACATCTTCGAATCGGTGGCCCTGGCGGTCCGCGCCCTGGCTCCGTGGGCGCGGCCCGATCTCGGCCCGGCCTGACCGATCAGGCCCAGGCGCTGGACCAGCGCCGCCATCGCCGCGACATCCAGGAAATAGAGATAGCGGTAGTCGCAGGCGATCGAGATGACAAAATAGCTGACCGTGAACGCCAAAGCCGCGGCCAGCAGGCCCGCGGTGGCGATCAACGCCCGCCGCCCGCGCGCCACGTCGAACCCCGCCCAGGCCAACAGCACAATGGCCAAGCCGCCATAGGCCAGGTGCGAAAACACCGGCGTGCCGGCGAAAGCGGTCGCGTAGTCGCCGTCCCAGTCGTCCTTGGGACTGTCGCGGGCGGTCAGGCCAGCAGCCCTCAGCATCTTTGGGTCACCGCCATCGATGCCCACCAGCACCGGCGCGCAGGCTTGGATGTCTGGGGTCGCCAGCACCTGCCGGAAGGCCGCCCAGCGAATCGCCAGGTAGAGTCCCGGATGGCCGATGATCAATCCCCGCCAGGCGCGCCCGGCCTCCGGTCCCGGTCGCTGCAGCAAGGCCCGCCAGTCGGCCAGCCGCACCAGACTGTCCACGCGGGCCGGATCGTAGGCGGCCGCCGCCGGACCGCGGATGAATCGATCGAGGCGGGCCGGAACCGGCAGGGGCAAGGCTGGCTGCCGCCGAACCGCGCCGGCCAGGTCGTAGATCTGCAAGGTCATCCACTGGCGCGCGCCTTCCGGCTGGCCGTCGCTGCGGGAGTCAAGAACGGCGCTGGCCAGGATCGCCCCCCCGGCCATGGCCGCCACCGCGACCGCCGAGACGCCGATTGACCTCCGCCAATGAAGGGGAGCGCCGCCGAGCGCTCCAAGCGCCAGGGCGCCGGCGATGACGACCACCGCGCCGTTCTGCCGCGCCAGGGCGGCGAGCACCCACAGCGCCATCGCCAGGCCGATCAGCACGGCGCGCGGGACGCGCCGGTCCCACCAGCGCGCCGCCAGAGCCAGGCAGGCGAACCCGGCCAGGGCGGCGTCGGCGAACAGCACGTCCTTGGCGACCAGGCCTTGATAGATGAGCGCCAGGGGCGAAGCGGCGACGATCGCCACGGCCAGGGCCGAGATCCAGCCGGCCCGCGCCGCGATCGCCAGCGCCGCAAGGCTGGCGAAGAACAGCGCCGAGCCGCAACCGAAAAACAGCGGCGACCCGGAAATTGCCCGATCGGCCACGCCCAGCAGCCAGGCCATGACCGGCGGATGCCAGAGGTTGAAGACGCCGCTGCGGCCCTGGGCGAGCTGGGAGATGGCGTCCGGCGGGAAATGGCCTGGCCAGTTGGCAGCCAGGGTGGCGGCCCAGCCAAGGGCGGCGACGACGCCCACGGCAAGTCCGGCGGATGGGCGAACCTGGCCTCGCTTCTGTGGGGCGCTGAGCAAACCTTTCCTCGATTTCACTTAGATTGCCGCCGCGGCGCTATATGAAGGCTGAACGCGCGTTTGGGGGCTTTTCCTTGATATCGAAACACGTCTTCGCCGGACTGGCGTTCACGATCGTCCTTGGACCCGTGGCTTTCAGCGCCTCTGGCGCGGCCGCCCAAACCGTCGACGACCTCGTCGCCAGGCACATCGCCGCTCGCGGCGGCCTGGCGGCGATCAAGGCCATCAGCAGCATGCGGATGACCGGGACGATGCGGCCAGGCGGCTTCGACGTCGAGGTGGCCTACGACGAAACCATCGCCCGCCCCGGCAGGGTGCGGATCGATGCAACTCTGCAGCATCTCACCATCGTGCAGTCGTACGATGGCAAGGACGGTTGGCAGATCCAGCCGTTCCAGGGTCGCAAGGACCCCGAGGCGCTCTCCTCGGACGATACGAAGAGCCTGCAGGAAGAGGCCGATTTCGAAGGCCCGTTGATTGACGCCAAGGCCAAGGGCGCGACGCTCGAAAGTCTCGGCACGGTCGATATCGATGGCGCGCCCACCTACGCCATCCGCGCCAATCTCAAGAATGGCGATCAGATGACCTACTATCTCGATCCCACGGTCATGCTGACCGTCCGCATCGAAACCCGCCAGATAACCCGCGGGGCCGAATCCCTGATCGACACCGACTTTGGCGACTACGAAAAGGTGAACGGCGTCTACTTCCCGTTCGAGATCGCCAGTGGACCCAAGGGCGCCACCGATCCGCAGCGCATCACCTACGCCACCATGGTCGCCAACGCGCCGGTCGACGCCTCGATCTTCGCCCGACCGGCGGCCCCGCCGTCGCCACCCAAGAGCGCGGGAGCCAAGCCATGAACCGGCCCACGATGACATTCTGGCTGGCGGCCCTGCTGGCCGGAACCCTGCTCGACGCCGCCTCGGCCGCGCCGGCTCCGGTGTTCAACAGCGCCGCGATCTCCGGCCTCGGGGCCCGCAACATTGGCTCCGCCGCCATGAGCGGGCGTATAGCCGCCATCGCCGCCCGGCCCGAACCGGATGGCAAGACCCTGGTCCTGGTCGGCGCCGCATCGGGTGGCGTGTGGAAGTCCAACGACGGCGGTACGACCTTCCGGCCGATCTTCGACAAACAGGACGTTCAGTCGATCGGCGCCATCGCCCTCGACCCAAGGAATCCGAATACCTACTGGGTCGGCACGGGCGAGGCGTGGATGCGCAACTCCGTCTCCGTCGGCGACGGCGTCTACAAGACAACCGACGGCGGCGAAACCTGGACCAACATGGGTTTGCCGACCTCCGAGCACATCGCCAAGATTCTCGTCGACCCGACCAATAGCGACACGGTCTATGTCTGCGTCCCTGGGCGGCTGTGGAGCGATAGCGCCGACCGGGGCCTCTACAAGACCACCGACGGCGGCCGGACCTGGAACCAGGTTCTCAAGGGTGCGAACCTCTCGACCGGCTGCTCGTCCCTGGCGCTCGATCCCAGCAATCCCAAGAAGCTGTTCGCGGCCATGTGGGACTTCCGCCGCAAGGGCTGGACATTCCGCTCCGGCGGCGAAAACGCCGACACGCCGTCGGCCAGCAGCCTGTATGTCTCCGAGGACGGCGGCCAGACCTGGACCGACCTTAAATCCAATGCCGGCAACGGCCTGCCCAGCGGACCCTGGGGACGAGAAGCCGTCGCCATCGCCCCGTCCGATCCAAAGATCGTCTACGCCTTTGTCGAAGGGGTGCGCAGCGCCCTTTTCCGGTCCGACGATGGCGGCAAGACCTGGAAGGAGCGCGACCGTAGCCAAATGATGGTCTGGCGGCCGTTCTATTTCGCCGCGCTGTATATCGACCCCAAGAACCCCGACCGTCTTTTCAAACCCGATCTCCAGCTGATCGTCAGCGAGGATGGCGGCAAGAGCTTCACCTCCGCGTCCGGCGGCACTCACGGCGACCATCACGCCGTCTGGATCGATCCTGCAAACACCCGGCATGTCATCACCGGCGACGATGGCGGCTTGTGGATCAGTTGGGACGGCGGCACGCGCTGGATCAAGAACGAGAACCTGCCGATCTCGCAATTCTATCATGTCAGCGTCGACCAGAAGGACCCCTATCAGGTCTACGGTGGACTTCAGGACAACAGCGCCTGGGCCGGCGACAGCGCCTATCCGGGCGGGATCACCAACAGCCGCTGGGAAAACCTCACCGGCGGCGACGGCTTCTGGTCATGGGCCGATCCGGCGGCCCCGGAAGACTACGCCTATGTTGAGACGCAGGGGGGGTCGGTCACCCGCGTCAACCGCCATACCCTGGAATCGCGCGATATCCAGCCGAAGTCCGACACCTCCGAAAAGCTGCGCTTCAACTGGAACACCCCGTTGGTGGTCAGCCCGAACGATAAGGGCGTCATCTACATCGGCGCCCAGTACCTGTTCCGCAGTCGCGACCACGGGCAGAGCTGGGACAAGATTTCCCCGGACCTGACCACCAACGACAAGCAAAAGCAGAAGCAGGAAGAGAGCGGCGGCGTCACGGTCGACAACTCCGCGGCCGAGACCCACACGACCATCTATACGATCAGCGAATCGCCAAGGCAGGCGGGCGTGATCTGGGTAGGAACCGACGACGGCAACATCCAGCTGACCCGCGACGGCGGCGCCTCCTGGACCAATCTCACCGCCAATGTCGGCATGCCGCCGGCGTCCTGGGTCTCCTGGATCGAGGCCAGCCCCTACGATCCGGCCACCGCCTACGCCGCCTTCGATCGCCATACCTTCGGAGACTTCACGCCCTACATCTACAAGACCATCGACTATGGCCGCACCTGGACGCGCGTCGCCGGGCCGGAGTCCGGCATGCGCGGCTTCGCCCACGTCATCAAGGAGGACCCGGAAAAGCCCGGTCTCCTCTACGCCGGGACCGAGTTCGGCCTGTGGATCTCGCTCGATGGCGGCGGCCGCTGGGCGCAGTTCAAGGGCGGCGACCTGCCGAGCGTTCCCGTGCGCGACCTGGCCTTTCAGACCCGCGACCACGACCTCGTCATCGCCACCCATGGCCGCGGCCTGTGGGTCATCGACGACCTGACGCCGTTGCGGGCGATGAACGCTCGCGTGATGGCCGAGCCTCTGGTCTTCCTCCCATCTCGCCCCACGCAACAGCGCATAGAGGCCAATGGCGGCTGGTCCAACGGCGACGCCGTATTCGTCGGCGCCAACCCGGCCGATGGCGCGGTGATCTCCTACTATGAGCCCGGGCGCCACCTGATCGGCAAGCTCAGGTTCGAGATCCTCGATTCCGCCGGCAAGGTCGTTGAGACGCTGCCGGCCTCGAAGCGGCCCGGAATCAACCGCGTGGTCTGGTCCATGCGCGCCCCCGCGCCGCGCACCCCGCCGGCCGCCCAGGTCGCCTTTGGTTCGGTGCAGGGGCCGCGATGGCTGCCGGGAACCTATACCGCGCGGCTGACCAGCGGGACGACGGCGCTGACGACGCCGGTCGATGTGATCCTCGACCGCCGCGCGACCTTCAGCCTCGCCGACCGCAAGGCGCAGTTCGAGGCCCTGCAAAAGGTCGGCGCACTGTTTGGCCGCATGACCGATCTGGTCGCCCGGATCAACGCGGTGCGCCAGGGCGCCGACCAGCGGGCGGCCGGACTTCCGGACGGTGACGCCCTCAAGGCCGGTCTCGCCGCCCTGTCCGCCAAGGCCGACGTCCTGCGCAAGGAGATCGTCGCCACCAAGGAGGGCGGCGCGATCACCGGCGAGGAGCGGCTGCGCGAATTCACCGACCAGCTCTATGGGGCGATGAACTCCTATGAAGGCGCGCCGGCGGCTTACCAGTTGACGCGGATTGACGTTCTGAACGCCCAACTCGGCGGCATTTCCAGCCGCTTCGACGCGCTGGTCTCCGGCGACCTGGCGGCGCGCAACCAGGATCTGGCCGGGCGCAAGCTGGCTCCGATTGAGCTGCCGTCGGGCGCCGAAGCGGCGACGGGGCCTGGCGGCGGAAAGCCCGGTGGGTCGCTGATGGGCTATCGCTTCGAACTGCGGCCGACGGCGATCGCGGCCGCCCAGACGGACGAACGCGACTAGCCTCGGCCCCGCCCCGCTACAGGCTGTAACCGAGGCGCAGCCACAGGGTCCGGGCGTTGAGGAGATAGAAGGACTGGCTGCCGAACTCGCTGGCGGTCACCGGCGGCCGCTGGTCGGTCAGGTTCTCGCCTTCAAGGGTGATGGAAGTGCGGCCGAAGCGATAGCCGAGCGTCGCCGCGAGGGTGGCGTAGGCGCCGACCGGGGCGGTGTTTTCCTCGTCGAGGTAACGGCGGCCGACGTAGTTGACCACCAGGCTGGCGTTGACGCCGCGCGGCGGGCTGTAAAGAACGCCGGCCGAGGCGAGGACGCGCGGTGACAGCGGCAGCGCCCGGCCCGCCACATCGACGCCGAGCCCGGTGTCCGGATCGACGAACAGATACTGGGTGAACCTCGCATCGTGATAGGCGACGTTGGCCGCCAGGGTGAGCGCCTGAGTCAGCCGCCAGCGTCCCTCCAACTCAAAGCCGCGCAGCCGCTCGCCGGCGGCATTGGCCAGCGCCCCTGAGGGGGTCCGCACGACCAGATTGTGGAAGTCGAGCTGGAACAGCGCCGCCTGCAGGCTCAGCCGGCCGCCGCCCAGCGCAGCCTTGACGCCGGCCTCATAGCTGCGCGCCGATTCCGGCAGCAGTACATCGGGGGTGTAGTCGGGGCCGAAGTCGAGAGCCGCCGGCTTGAAGGCGTCGCGATAGTCCGTGTACAGAATAAGCGTGTCGCCGCCGGCGCTCCAGGCCGTGTAGCTGAGGCCGATTGTCCCGGTCAGGCGCACGTCCGTGCGGCTGGCCAGGGCGCTGTCGAGCGTCGGCGGCGGGGTCGTCAAATCGCTGGAAAGCTTGTGCTCATAGGTCTCGTTCAGGCGCAGGCCGCCGGTCAGGTCGAAGCGGCCGGCGAACTTCAGGTCGAGCTGGGCGTATTGGCCCGCGAACAGACGCCTGTCATTGACCGTGCCGATTTCGGTCGTCGGAATCTGCGTCGTCGGCGGCGGCAGCACCGACCCGTCGAGGGGGACGCGGTAGCCGCTGTTGCCGTTCAGGCTGATCTGTCTGCCCCGCCCATAGAGCAGGTCGGCGCCGACGATCAGGCTGCCGTCATCGCCAAGGCGGTGGGTGACATGGGTGTCGAGGTAGGCGTCATCGATATGCCGGCTCTGGTCCTGGCTGTCGGCATAGCCGCTGAGGTCGGGATGCAGGAAGGCGCGGATATCGCGGATATCGGAGCGGGCGTAGGAGACCAACAGGCTCCACTCCCCCAGCGCGGTCGGACGCTCAAAGCCGAGCGCCAGCCGGTATTGGTTCTGGTCGATGGCGGCGTTGGCCGGGTTGAAATTGGCGTCGATCGGCGTCAGCGGCGTGAGGCCGGCCCCGACGCGGACAACCGGGCTTGTCGGAGCATCGCGGAGGAAACTCAGGTTGGCGTCGATCGTGAACCGGCCGCCGCCGACATCGAGCGCCCCGCGATAGAGGGCCTTGCCATCCGCCACCCGCTCACGCCGATCGGCGAACCCCAGGCTTTCGCCGTCGATGGCCAGCGACTGCCGAAAGGCGCCGACGGGCGGCAGGACGAAGGCCGCCTGGCCGCGCGCCGAGCCGTAGGCGCCATAGGCGATGTCGGCTTCCTGGGTCGCCTGGCCGGCCGGGTAATGGATCGCCTGCACCACGCCGACAAAGGCGGTAGCCCCGAACATCACCGGGGCCGCGCCCTTCAAGACCTCGACGCGCTCGACATCGTTCAGATCGAGGGTGGTGATCATCGGATTGAACGCCCCGCCCCAGGGCGTTCCGTCGACCACCAGCAGAAAGGCGTCGAACTCATGCAGGCCCCAGAATGACGGCGCCGCGCTCGAGGGCCCGGCGTCGCCGCCGGCCGGCGCTTCGACCCCGGGAACCAGGGCCAGCGCCGAAGCCATCGTCTGAGCGTCGCGAAGCCGCAGCTCTTGGCCCGGGACGACGGAAATCGCCGCCGGAACCTGGCCGGCCGGCTCCGGGTTTCGCGTCGCCGTGACCACCAGGGTGGCGAGCGGTGCGGCGGGGCTGCTGGCGGCCTCAGCCTCGCCGGGTGCGGTCTGCGCCCGCGCGGCGCCCGCCACAGCAAGGATGGCCAGGGCGAAGGATGCGGCGTCAGGTCCCATGTTCGAAAGGTTTAGCGGTCGCAGCATGTAGCCGGTGCTATGACGTGCAGGCTTAGAAATCCTTAAGTCCGTCGGCGCTCTAGCTCTGTGTCTGCACTCGCCGAGCGAGATCGCGCGGCGCCTCACCGGTCCAGCGCCGGAAGGCGCGCGAAAACGCCGCCGGGTCCGAAAAGCCGAGCAGATAGGCGATCTCGGAGACCGAAACGCGCCGGTTCTTGAGATATTCCACCGCCAGCCGGCGTCGTAGATCGGCGAGAACCTCGGCGAAGGTCACGCCCTCGTCCCTCAGTCGCCTGGCCAGCGTCGACCGGCTCAGGCCGAGGCTCGCCGCGACACCGGTCATCGTGGTCTCGCCGGTGTGCAGGGTGGGCATCAACGCCCGTTCAACCCGGGCGCGCAGGCTTGTGGCCGTCTGCAGGGCGGCCAGCATTTCGTCGGCGTGCCGGGCCAGGACCCCGAAGACATAGCGCGGCTCGATGGCCACGGGACGCCCGAACCAGGACGTATCGACGCGCATCGCGTTCCAGGGCGCTGCAAAGGTCACCGGAGCGCCGAACACCCGCTCATATTCGGCCGCGTGGGGCGGCGCGGCGTGGGTCACCTCGACAGCCAGAACGAACGGCGTGTCGCCGAACCTCCGGCTTCCACTGATCATCCGGGCGAAGGTTAGTTCGGTAAATTCCGGAAAGTCGCGCATCGGTACGCGGCGATCGACGATCCATGCGCCCCGGGCGTCGACGGCGTGCGCGAACCGGCTCGGAGCGGCCCCCTCGACCTCGACCTCGACGACCAACTGGCCGAACCGATTGAGCTGCGCGAAGGCGTCCATCATGTCGCGCGAGGCCAGGGCGATCAGGCCGACGATGGAGATCTGCGCCAGATCCACGTCCCGCCCCCAATGCAGGGCGAAGGCCGGGTCGCCGCAAAGTCTCGACGCCGCCCGCATCAGGGCCTGGTAGCGCGGAAACGGCAGACGGCGATCTGCGTCCTCCAGCCCCGCCAGATCGATCCCGGCGGCTTCGACGAGGCCGGCCTCGGGCGCGCCCTTGGCCAGGGCGTATTCATACAGGCCGCGCATGACGCTGGCGGCGACGCTCATGGTGCGTCGGCCCGACTGACGCAAAGGATCACGAAACTGACGCGCGCGATCATGGCCGACGCTCTCGATGCCACCTATCCGGAGCGCCTTTAAGGGAGCCGCGGCGCCGAATGAAGGCCCGTGTGTCACGTGCGATGATCGACGCCGGCGCGGCGGCGCCCGAACGGGCCCTGGAGCGACCGCGACGGTCGGCGGTTTTGCCCTTGGCCGGCCAGGTCTGGTGGTGGGTCGCGCTAACCGGCCAGGCGCTGTTCTTCATCTATCTGGCCAGCTTCTACGCCCCCGTCACCCTCAGTGGCCACTTCGCGGCCTGGAACCGCAATCCTATGCTGCTCAAGGGCTATGTGGCCGGCCAGACGGCCTGGAACCTCAGCTTTGCCGCCCATGTGACCCTGGCCGCCATCGTCAGCTTCGGCGGGGTGATGCAGCTCGCCGCCCCGCTGCGCCGGCGGTTCCCGGCAGTGCACCGATGGAACGGCCGCGCCTTCATGCTCGCCGCCAGCATCGCCGGGGCTAGCGGCCTGTGGATGACCTGGTTCGGCGGAGCCAGCGTCGGCGGCGGCGGCGTCATCGGTTCGCTAGCGGTCAGCCTCGACGCCGTCCTCATCTTCGCCTTCGCCGGCGTGGCCTGGCGGACCGCCCGTCGCCGGCGATTCGCCACCCATCGGCGCTGGGCCTTGCGCCTGTTCATGGCCGCCAACGGGGTCTGGTTCCTGCGCCTGGGCCTCTTTGGCTGGTATGTCCTGACCGGCGGCCTTGGTCTGACCGATACCCTCGACGGGCCCGCCAACTACGGCATCGATTTCGCCGCCTATCTCGTTCCGCTTGGCCTGCTGGAGCTGTATCTGCGGGCTCAAGACAGCGCCTCGGTTCGCCTGAAGCGCGGAGCCGCCGTCGCCACCCTCGCCGGCTCGGCTTACATGATCGTCGGCATCGCCGTGCTGGCCCACAGCCAGCGGCATCTCGTGCCGATATTTCCCTGACGCCGCCGGGCTGCGAAGGTCGCTTCAGCGACCGATCAGGCCGATCGCGAACGCCTTCCAGGCCGGGCTGAGATACAGCCAGATGGCGGCGAGCTGCATCGCCGCGATCCAGCCCGCGCCGATGACGTAGGCCGGGTGAAGCCGGCGCCGCGTGATCAGGTCATAGGCGCCGAAGCTGACCAGCAACAGGTAACTGCCGGCATAGAGTTCGGCGAAATTCTGCCAATAGCCGGCCGGACCCAGCCACTTGGTCATCGGGGCCCCCAGCCAGCGTGCGAAACCGGCGTCGATGATGCCGAGCGTGGCCAGAAGGATCAGCCGTTTGTGGCTCGAGGCGTCGCCGCGCAGCAGAAACGCCGCCGTCGCCAGGGCGCCGAAGGCCAGGATTCCCCCGAACTGCACAGACAGGAAGGCCGGGTCGGCGTCCGGATGGCCGACCGCGAGGCGCTGGACGGTAAGGGCCGTGGCTGGTCCGAGCACGATCATGATCGCCGCCAGCACCGGCCCGGCCAGGCCCAGGCGGCGATGCAGATCCGGCCGCCGCACCCGCATCAGCAGCACCTGGGTGGTCAGCAGCGCCATCCAGCCGACAAAGGCGGCGGCGTGGACGTGCACGATCAGCGGATAGGCCGGCTCGTGCTTGGCGATATGGCCGGCGATCTCGGGCACGAAGCCCATCACGATCCCGAGCCACATCGCCGCGATCATCACCAGCAGGGCGGTGCGATCCCAACGATGGAATGGCGCGAACCGGCGCGAACCGCCGCCCATGCCGCCCGCGACGACGGCGATCATCGGATCGCCGCAAATATGGTTGGTTTCGACATCGTGACCCCCCGGCCGACCGCGTCAAAGAGCTACGCCTGTTGTGATGGCCGCCGCAAGGGGGGGGGCGCACGCCGAAGGGTCAGTATTCAAGCTTTGGGTACCAGTGCGCCGGGCGTCCGGTCGGGGTGATGTCGAGGATGCTCCACACCGGCGCCACTTCCGGAGTGCCGCGCTGGTCCTGGCCGGGATCGGCCGTGGCCTCGTCCATCTCGTCGCCCCAGAACCGGCGGATGACGCCATCCTTGCGGGTGAACACATTCAACGACCCCCAATCCTCGCCGTCGGGGGAGAGTCCGCGGTAGTCGCGAGCGAAGGCGTCGCTGGTGGTGGCGTAGACGTTGAGATTGCGCCAGCCGCGTTCGCGCTTGAAGGCCGCCTGCCGCTCGATCGGCGCGCCGCCGATGATCGCCAGGGCCAGGTGTTGGCCAAGGTCGCGGGCCGGAATCTCGAGCGAGCCGACAAAGGCGGTGCACATCGGGCAGGGCCGCTCCCGCTTGGCGCCGAACATCCAGAAAAAGGTGACCAGGGTGTCGTGGCGGCCGAACAGGGCCGACAGGCGCACGCGCGCGCCATCTTCGGCGATGAACTCATAGTCCTGCGGAACTTCCGCTCCCGGCGGCAACGCTCGGCGCAAGGCGGCGACGCGCTCGGCATGCCGGCGCAGCTCGATCTCCTCGGCCAGCAAGGCGGTGCGGGCGGCCCGGTAGGCGGGGCTTTCATTCGGGTATGGGCGGCTGGCCAGGGCGGCCAGCTCCGCGGCCGGGCGAAGCGGCGTCACGTCATGCATTCCTTGGATTCCTTATTCGACGCTAAGCAGCAACGGGGGCGTGGGCTGCAAAAACCGCGAGCTGGTCAGCGAGCGCCTTTTTGAATGCCGGCCGGGCTTCGCAGCGCTGGCGATAGGCGTCGAGGGCGGGGTATCGCGCCAGCATCCCGCAGCCGACCAGTTCGCGCAGCACGGTGGTCATGATCAGGTCGCCGGCCGTGAACCGGTCCTCCAGAAACGGCTT
>DATBOH010000028.1:0-8972 GCA_036553915.1 Caulobacteraceae bacterium
AGAGCAAACCCCGTTTAGACGGAAACGTCCAAACGGGATGATTTGCTCTGAATCCAACTTTCTAGAGCTTGATTCGACGTTTCCCTCGGTTCCGTGTGAACGCACCAAGCTCCAGCCGAGTTTTGCGCTCCATAAGGTTGAAAAAGCGTCGGACGCATTCTATGCGAACCGCAGCGCCGGGCCGAACCCAGACAAGGCGCGGCGGAAGGCGGCGATCGGCTTGCGTCTCCTTGCAATTCGAAGGTGAGCCTTGGCCTTGACCCACACCGAGAGCCCCGAGCCCACCCGTCGGGACTTCATCAACATCCTGGCCACCACCGCTACGGTCGGGGCCGCCGCCGCGGTCGCCTGGCCGCTCATCGATCAGCTCAATCCGGCCGCCGACACCATGGCCCTGGCCTCGATCGAATTCGACTTGACCAAGGTCGCCCTGGGCCAGGAAGTGACGATCTCCTGGCGCAAGCAGCCGGTGTTCGTGCGCCACCGCACCCCGGCCGAGATCGCCAAGGCCAAGGCCGACGACACCGCTTCGATGAAGGATCCGGCCCCTGATTCGACGCGGGTGAAGAAGGGTCATGAGGAATGGCTGATCGTTCTGGCCAGCTGCACGCACCTGGGCTGCATTCCGACCTTCGGCGGCGGCGAGTACGGCGGCTGGCTGTGTCCGTGCCACGGCTCGCAGTACGACACCGCCGCGCGCATCCGCAAAGGCCCGGCCCCGAAGAACCTATATCTGCCCGACTACACCTTCCTCACCGACACCAAGGTCAGGATCGGCTGAACCCATGAGCGGACCTTCGACCTACGAACCCAAGACCGGCATCGAACGCTGGCTGGACTCGCGACTGCCGATCATTCGGTTCAGCGCCGACCTCATGGATTTCCCAACCCCGCGCAACCTCAACTACTGGTGGACGTTCGGCGGTATCCTGTCGTTCTGCCTGCTGGTGCAGATCGCCACCGGCATCGTGCTGGCCATGCACTACGACCCCAGCGGGGCGGGCGCCTTCGTCAGCGTCGAACAGCACATCATGCGCGATGTGAACTACGGCTGGCTGATCCGCGGCATGCACGCCACCGGCGCCTCGATGTTCTTCCTGGCCGCTTATCTGCACATCCTGCGGGGCATCTACTATGGTTCGTTCAAGGCCCCGCGCGAGGTGCTCTGGCTGCTCGGCTGCGTCATCTATGTATTGATGATGACCACCGCCTTCATGGGCTATGTCTTGCCCTGGGGTCAGATGAGTTTCTGGGGCGCCAAGGTGATCACCAACCTCCTGGGAGCCTTCCCGGTCATCGGCAAGCCGATCACCACCCTGCTTTGGGGCGGCTTCGCGGTCGACGACCCGACCCTCAATCGCTTCTTCTCGCTGCACTATCTGCTGCCGTTCGTGATCGCCGCCGTGGTCGCCCTGCACGTCTGGGCCCTCCACGTTCCGGGCAACAACAACCCCACCGGCGTGTCGGTGAAGAGCAAGTCCGACACCCTGGCTTTCCACCCCTATTATACGGTCAAGGACGGCTTCGCGATTTCGCTGTTCCTGATCCTGTTCGCGGTCTTTGTGTTCTTTCTGCCCGACGCCTTTGCGAAGGTGGACAACGCCGTACCGGCCAACCCGCTGGTGACGCCGGCCCACATCGTCCCGGAATGGTATCTGCTGCCGTTCTACGCCATCCTCAGGGCCATTCCCGACAAGCTGACGGGGGTGCTGGCGCTGGGGGCGTCGATCGGGCTGCTGTTCGCCTTGCCGTGGCTCGATAGATCCAAGGTGCGGTCGATGCGCTACCGGCCCCAGGCGCGGATCTTCTTTTTCGTCTGGATTGCCGCCGCCCTGGTGCTCGGCTGGTGCGGTTCGCAGGAGCCTGACGCTCAGCTCTTCCCGGGCGTGACGACTTTCAATCTGATCGACTACGACCTTAACAGCGTCACCTGGGTCAGCCGTATCGGGGCCCTCTGCTACTTCGGCTTCTTTGCGATCCTCTGGTTGCTGCCGTTCTGGGAAAAGCCGTTGCCGGTCCCCGATTCCCTCTACACGCCGGTGCTCTCCTCCACTTCCGCGACCCCCGTCGGGGCGGTCGCCGCCGCCGAAAAGAAGGCTTGACGACGATGGCGCTCAGACTGCCGCTCGCCGCCGTTCTCGCCTGCGCCCTGGCCGCGCCGGCCCTGGCGGCCACGACCCAGGACGCGCCTAAGGCGGTGCATTGGTCGTTCGAAAGCCCGTTGGGCATGTATGACCAGGCTCAGCTGCAGCGCGGCTACAAGGTCTATCGCGAGGTCTGTTCGGCCTGCCACTCGATGAACATGGTCGCCTTCCGCAACCTGGGCGACAAGGGCGGCCCGTTCTGGAATCCGAAATACCCCAATCCGAATGACAATCCGGTCGTCAAGGCGATCGCTGCCGACTACCAGATCGCCGATCTGGATTCCGACACCGGCGAAACCATCAAGCGGCCGGGAACCAGCGCCGACTACCTCCCCAATCCCTACGCCAACCCGATCATCGGCAAGGCCGCCAATGGCGGGGCGCTGCCGCCCGACATGTCGCTGCTGGCCAAGGCGCGCGAGGGCGGTCCAGCCTATATCTATTCGATCGTTACCGGCGATAACGCCACTATTCCCGCCGGCCTGACGCTACCTCCCGGCAAGTACTACGACCCCTACATCGCCGGCGATCTGACGCCCTATTGGCATGGCGACGCCAACAAGGTGCCGCGTGGCGGCCTGATCGCCATGCCGCCGCCCCTCTCGCCGGGCAAGGTGCAGTTCGACGATGGAACCAAGCCCAGCCTGCAGCAAGAGGCCTGGGACGTGGCGGCGTTCCTGGAATGGGCCGCCGATCCGAAGATGGAGCAACGCAAGCAGCTCGGCCTGTCGGCGATGATCTTCCTGGTGCTGTTCTCAGGCCTGCTTTGGGCGGCCTATCGCGGCGCCTGGCGCGACATCGAGCACTAGAACAAACCCTATAGGCGGAATCGTGCCAACGGAGATGCTCTCACAATGGGGCCTCCGGCGCGGCGCCGATATCGACTAGCCGCCCCCAAATCGATCCGTCGCCCGCACCAGGGCGTCGAGGATTCCCGGCTCGTCAAAGGCGTGGCCGGCGTCGGCGATCAGCTCGAAGCTCGCCTTCGGCCAGGCCTTGGCCAGCCGCCAGGCGGTGCGCGCCGGCGTCGCCACATCATAGCGGCCCTGGACGATCGCTCCAGGAATGGCGGCCAGCCGTCCGGCGTCGCGGATAAGCTGGTCGTCGTCCAGCCAGGCGCCGTGGCTGAAGTAGTGGTTCTCGATGCGCGCGAAGGCCAGGGCATAGCGGTCTTCGCCGAAGTGGCCGGCAAGGGCGTTCGGCAGCAAGGTGATGGTGCCCGCCTCCCAAAGGCTCCAGGCTTGCGCCGCTCGCAGCCGCTCGGCCTCGTCATCGCCGATCAGGCGGCGGCGATAGGCGGCCACCAGGTCGCCATGCTCGGCCTCTGGAATCGGGGCCAGAAAGCCTTCCCAGAGGTCGGGGAACAGCCACGCCGCGCCGCCCTGATAGTACCAGTCGATCTCCGCCTTGGTGGTGGCGAAGATCCCGCGGACGATGAGAGCGCTGACCCGCTCGGGATGCGTCTCGGCATAGGCCAGCGCCAGGGTCGATCCCCAGGAGCCACCGAACACCAGCCACCGTTCATGGCCAAAGCGCGTGCGTAGGCGTTCGATGTCGGCGACCAGATCCCAGGTTGTGTTGGCCTCCAGGCCAGCATGCGGAGTCGAGCGACCGCAGCCGCGCTGATCGAACAGCGTCAGGCAGTAGCGCTCCGGGTCGAACAACCGACGATGCACGGGCGAGCAGCCGGCCCCGGGGCCGCCATGCAGAAATACGGCCGGCGTCCCCTCCGGATTGCCGCAGCGCTCGAAATACACAGTGTGCCCGTCACCGACGTCCATGAGGCCATGCTCGAAGGGCTCGATCGGGGCGTAGAGGCCGCGGCGGTTGCTCGAATCCATGCGCCCATCATTCCATCGCCGACGGCCTTGATCTAGGTGGCGCGGATGATGGGCGGCGAAAGCGTTACGGCGGCGGTTGTCACCTTCAACCCCGATGCAGGGCTGGAGGAACGTCTGCGCCGGCTCGTGGACCAGGCCGCCGCCGTCGTGGTCGTCGACAATGGTTCCCGCGAAGCGGCGGGCATCGCGGCCTTGACCGAGCGGCTCGGCATCGCCCTGATCGCCAACCGCGCTAATCTCGGCATCGCCCGAGCGCTCAATCAGGCCGCCGACTGGGCCTTTGGCCGCGGGGCCGCCTGGCTGGCGCTGTTCGACCACGACAGCCTGGTCCCCGAAGCGGCCCTGCCGGAACTGCTGCGCCTGGTCGACGGCCTGGACGGTCGATTGGGAGTGCTGGCGATGAGCCACCGTGACCGAGCCACCGGCGCCGACTATCACCGGCCGGCGGACGTGCTGGTCTCCGGACCGGGCTGGCGAGGCGTACGCACCACCATCACCTCCGGCAGCCTGATCCGCCGCCAGGCCTATGCCGAGGCCGGACCCTTCGATGACGCTCTGTTCATCGACGCGGTCGACCACGACTTCTGCCTGCGTTGCCGGCGGGCCGGCTGGGCGATCGTCGAGGCCGAGCGGCCGGTGCTGGAGCATGCCTTGGGCGACATCAGCCGCGTGCTTGGCGCGCCGCTTTCCAACCATTCGCCGGACCGCCGCTACTACATCACCCGCAACACGCTGGAGGTGGCCCGACGCCATCGCGCCTTCGACCCGACCTGGAGCCGCCAGGCGCGGCGATTCCTGCTGGCCGATTCCCTGGCCGTGCTGCTGTTCGAAAGCCGCCGAGGCGACAAACTGCGGGCGATTTTCGATGGCGTACGGGATTTTCGTCGCCGCCGCTTCGGACCACGCTTGTCAGGGCGCCCGGGCTCGGGCGAGTAGGGGCCGATGACCGCAGGCATATTGCCCTCCCAGCAGATTGAAGCCCTGATCGCCGCGGGGGCCCTCTCGGCGACGGCTCCGATCGCCGTCGACCAGGTCCAGCCGGCCAGCCTTGACCTGCGCCTGGGCGCCCGGGCCTGGCGGGTGCGGGCGTCGTTCTTGCCGCGGCCCGGCAGCGATCTGGTGGCCAAGATCGAAGAACTGGCCATGCACCGTCTCGACCTCGACGCCGGCGCGGTGCTGGAACGCGGCTGCGTCTATATCGTCGAGCTGCAGGAACGAGCGGCCCTGCCTGAGGGCGTCTCCGGCCGGGCCAATCCAAAAAGCTCGACCGGGCGCCTGGATGTCTTCGTCCGTCTACTGACGTTGGGCCAGCCGAGCTTCGACGATGTCGCCGAGGGCTATGCCGGTCCAATGTACTTGGAGATAGCGCCCCAGACCTTTTCGGTGCTGGCGCGCACTGGCGCCCGGCTCAACCAACTTAGACTGCGGCGCGGGCCGGCCGCTCCGACGGCCACACGGGCGGTGAGCGTCGATCTATCGGCGCCGGTCGCCGGCTATCGCGCCCGCCGTCATGCCGGGGTCGTCGACCTCGATCTGGAGGCCAGCCACGATCCGGCCGACTTTTGGGAACCGCTCAGCGCCCGCCGCGGCAGCCTGCTGCTCGACCCGGGCGAGTTCTACATTCTCGCCTCTCGCGAGGCGATCGAGATTCCGGTGACCGAGGCGGCCGAGATGACGCCGATCGATCCGGCGGTGGGCGAATTTCGGGTTCACTACGCCGGCTTCTTCGATCCCGGGTTCGGCACGGCCGAGGCCGGCGGGGAAGGCTCGCGGGCGGTCCTGGAGGTGCGCAGCCACGAGACACCGTTCCTGCTGGAGCATGGCCAGACGGTGGCGCGGCTGACCTTCGAAGCCCTTGCCGAGCGGCCGGCCCGCCTCTACGGCGCCGGCGGCTCGCACTATCAGCGCCAGGGCCTGCGCCTGGCCAAGCACTTTGGGGATTGGGTTTAGGGCGCCCGGATCCACGCCATCCGACCTAGGCGGCGGCTTTTTGCTCCTGCGGATCGCGCAGCACATAGCCACGGCCCCAGACAGTCTCGATGTGGTGGTGGTCGCAGGCTGCCTTGAGCTTCTTGCGCAGCTTGCAGATGAACACGTCGATGATCTTCAGCTCCGGCTCGTCCATGCCGCCGTAGAGATGATTGAGGAACATCTCCTTGGTCAGTGTGACGCCTTTGCGCAGGGAGAGCAGCTCCAGCATCTGATATTCCTTGCCGGTCAGATGCACGCGCGCGCCTTTGACCTCGACGGTTTTACCCTCCAGATCGACGGCGATGTCGCCGGTGCGAATGATCGAATGGGCGTGGCCTTTTGAGCGCCGGACAATGGCGTGGATGCGGGCCACCAACTCGTGGCGATCGAACGGCTTGGTCATGTAGTCGTCGGCCCCACCGCCCAGGGTCTTGATCTTGGATTCAATCTCCTGGCTGCCCGAAAGGATCATCACCGGGGTGTCGATGCGGGCCATGCGCAGGGTGCGAAGAACCTCCATGCCGTTCATGTCTGGCAGGTTCAGATCGAGAAGTATGAGGTCGTAGTCATAAATCTTGCCTAGATCGATGCCTTCTTCGCCGAGGTCGGTGGCATAGACGCTGAAGCCTTCCGACTGCAGTGTCATCTCGACCCCGCGGGCGATGATTTTGTCATCCTCGATCAGCAATACGCGCAAGGCCCGCCTCCGATGCCGTCATCGCCCTGAAACTTGGGGCGCGGCCGATTCTTGGGCCACGCTGATTGATGAGGCGTTAATGGTTAACGATGGAAGAGGGCTAAGCTGATTTGGCCACGCCAGCCAGCGGCGATGTCAGCGCTTCGGCGGGATGACCTCGCCGGCTTCTTGAGCCCGCCGCAGGGCCGCCAAATCATCGCCGATGCGGAAGATCGCGACATAGAATTCACACATCGCCCGCCAGACCAGGCCAGCGGCGCCGACGGCCAGCAAGCCGCCGACCAAGACGGCAATGGCCAGCAAGGCTCCGGCCCAGCTGCCTTCGCGGAAGGCGACGCCGATCGAGGCGCCAACCACTGAAAAGGCCGCGATGATTATCACCCCAAGCCCAGACCAATAGACCAGATGGATCACCGGCCCAGTGATCAGGCGCTCAAAGGTCAACGCCGACCACAGCCTTCCGGAACGCTCTCGCGGCGCTCGGGCCGGCCCTTCAGAGTCCATCGCCGTCATGTCGTCCGTTCGCGCCCTGGAATTTCCGGCCATGGCTATCAGTGTGCGGCCCGACCGGCAACCAACTCTAATGGCCCGATTCCGAAGTTCGCTTGCGCCCGATGGTCGTCTCCGACGAACTTCAGACGAGCACGCTAGCCGCGAACGGTTCTCAGCGTCGTCCTCAGCCCGGCCATGCCATGGCGATCGAAGGCGCCGCGCCAGGAGTTGAATTCCTCTTCCGTGAGGTCATAGCGCCGCAGCGCCTCCTCAAGCGATAGCAGGCCGCCGCGCACCGCCGAGATCACTTCGGCCTTGCGGCGGATCACCCAGCGCCGGGTGTTGGGCGGCGGCAAATCGCCGATTTTCAGCCGTTCGCCGCTGGGTCCGATGATCGAAGCGGCCCTGTTTTCGTCTACGCGCACTTGACCGACGTGGCTCCCTCAAGTTCCGTCCGTTCAGTCGCGACAATGCCTTGGGATTGATAACAGGGTGCTAATGCGTATTTAGAGCGCCTCGCCAGCCGGGCGCGCCGACGCTACAAGCCGCCGCCCCTCCTCCAGACGTGCCGCCGTGTCACCCGTTTCAACCGCCATCGCTCCTCTTGTCGCCGCCTTGAGCCTGCCGGCCGGGGCGCGGGTGGTCGCGGCCATGTCCGGTGGCGTCGATTCAACCGTCACCGCGGCCCTGCTTGCCCAGGCCGGCTACGAGGTCGTCGGCGTCACCCTGCAGCTCTACGATCATGGGGCCGCCGTGCGTCAGAAGGGGGCCTGCTGCGCCGGGCAGGACATCGCCGACGCCCGGGCGGCGGCAGCGGCGATCGGCATCCCTCACTATGTGCTGGACTACGAGAGCAGGTTCCGCGATGCCGTGATCGCCGAATTCGCCGATACCTATGCGCGTGGCGAGACCCCCATTCCCTGCGTACGCTGCAATCAGACCGTGAAATTCCGCGATCTCTTGGACGTCGCCCGCGAGCTCGGCGCGGCGGCGCTGGCCACCGGCCATTACGCGCGGCGAGTCAGGAACGGTTCGCAGGTGCAACTGCATCGCGCCGTCGACCCGGCGCGGGACCAATCCTATTTTCTGTTCGCGACCACGCGGGCGCAGCTCGATTTCCTGCGCTTTCCGCTCGGCGATCTGCCGAAGGCGCAGGTGCGGGCTATCGCCGGCGCGCTGGGGCTGGCGGTCGCGGACAAGCCCGACAGCCAGGACATCTGTTTCGTGCCCGAGGGGCGCTACACCACCGTGATCGATCGGCTGCGCCCAGATGCAGCGCGACCGGGCGACATCCGCCACCTCGACGGGCGGGTGCTTGGCCGTCATGACGGCGTCACCGGCTTTACCGTCGGCCAGAGGCGCGGCCTCAATGTCGCGCTTGGCGAGGCGCTGTTCGTCGTCAGGCTCGACGCAGCCAGGCGCGAGGTGGTCGTGGGGCCGCGCGACGCGCTCGCCGTTTCGGCCCTGCGGCTGAAGGAAACCAACTGGCTGGGCGATGAAGAGACCCTAGCGGCGGCGGCCCGGGCTGGCCGAGCGGTATTGGCCCGGGTGCGCTCCACCCGCCCCCCCCGTCCCGGTCGCCTGGCGATGGGCGCTGACGGCCCCGGCGTGGTGTTCGATGCGCCCGAGGAGGCGGTGTCACCAGGCCAGGCCTGCGTACTCTATAGCGCCGCCGATTCCACCCGGGTCCTGGGTGGCGGTTTCATCGCCGCCGCCGATCCCGCCATGTCGGCCGCGCCCCCAGCCCTCGCCATTCCGGAATGTCTGCCATGACCGCCGATCGGATCGTCATCGCCGCCTATGCGCGCACGCCCATGGGCGGCTTCC
>DATBOH010000038.1:0-20490 GCA_036553915.1 Caulobacteraceae bacterium
TCGTTGACCGGGATATTGACGAACCCCTCGGTCACATAGCCTTCGGAGCCGTGGTCGACCCAGTTGCCCTCGACATCCAGGCCGCCATAGAAATGCGAGGTGTCAGGCTTGTTGGTGATCAGGCGCAGAGTGCCGGATTCCGAGCTGGCGCCATAGAGCGTGCCCTGGGGCCCGGGAAGCACTTCGACCCGGGCCAGGTCATAGACATGGATATCCAGCGTGCCGCCGATCGTGGTGATCGGCAGTTCGTCGAGGTAGGCGCCGACGCTTGGCAGCGGGCCCGAGTGGTTGCCATTGCCGCCATCGGCGACGCCGCGCATGTAGATGGTCGTGACGCTCGGCGCGAAGGTCTGGAATTGCATCGTCGGGACGTACTTCACATAGTCCTGGAAGTTCGTGACGTTGAGCTGGCTGAGCTTGCGGGTGTCGATGGCCTGGATGCTCATCGGCACTTTCTGAATGTTTTCGCTGCGCTTTTCGGCGGTGACCACCACTTCGCTAAGCGCGGTGGCGTTGCCAGCGGCGACGGCGTCGGCCGCCAGAGCCGGTTGAGCCGCCATGCAGGTGCTCGCCAACAGCAAGGCCACGCCGGCTGGCGCCGCGCGCTTGAAAATCTTCGAATCGTTCATCGTCCACCCCTGGGCCTTCAGGCCTCGATTCCGCACCGTCACTCGGCAATTGTCCGGCGTCAAGCTTGGCCATGGCCGAGGTCGCGGTTGGGCCTCGCACTGTCACCAATTTGCCCTATGAAGGACGAAACACGGTTAAGGATGCGCTAAGACGGGGGCGCCGATACATGCAGGACTTCTCTGGAAAAATCGCCGTGATCACCGGCGGCGGCACGGGCATGGGCCGGGAACTGGCGCGCCAGCTCGTCGCTCAGGGTTGCCACGTGGCGATGTGCGATGTCTCGGCCGAGACCATGGCGGCCACCAAGGCGATGTGCGCGGCCGAGGCCCCGCAGGGGACCCGGGTCGTCACTTTTGTCGCCGATGTATCGGACGAAGCGGCCGTCACCGCCTTTCGCGATCATGTCGCCAAGTCCCTTGAGACTGACCACATCCATCTGCTGTTCAACAACGCCGGCATTGGCGGCGGCGGCTCCTTCGTCACCGGCGAGCGGGCCGAGTGGGAGCGGACCTTCAATGTCTGCTGGGGCGGAGTCTACAACGGCACGCGGGCCTTTCTGCCGATGCTCATCGCCGCCGAAGCCGCGCACATCGTCAACACAAGCAGCGTCAACGGCTTTTGGGCTTCCCTGGGGCCAGGCGTCGCCCACACCGCCTATCCGGCCGCCAAGTTCGCCGTCAAAGGCTTTACCGAAGCTCTGATCACCGATCTGCGGATGCACGCGCCGCATGTGAAATGTTCGGTCGTGATGCCAGGCCATATCGGCACCGAGATCGTCACCAACTCGCGCAAGATCCTCGGCGGCTCGGAGGTTTTCGGGGTCAGCGCCCTCGCCCAGGCCCGCAAGACCCTTGCGGCCCGTGGAGTCGACACCGCGAGCCTGAGCGACGCCGATATCGAGGCCATCGGCGCGGAAATGGCTCGCCGGTTTCGCGATGACGCCCCGACCACCGCCGCCCAGGCGGCCACGATCATTCTCGACGGCGTCAAGGCCGAGCGTTGGCGCATCCTGGTCGGCGCGGACGCCGGTCGGATCGACGAATTGGTGCGCGCCGATCCGGAAAACGCCTATGAGGCGGAATTCTATCAGCGGCTTCTGGAGGCCGCCGGCTGGCGTCTGAACCCCGCGGCCCCGCCATCGTGACCGCGACGCCGCTCGACCAGCGCGATCGCGAAGCCCTGTTCGCCGATCTCGGCGCTCAGTGTTTCGATCTGGCGGTGATTGGGGCCGGGGTGACCGGAGCCGGCATCGCCCGCGACGCGGCGCAGCGCGGCCTCTCGGTGGCTCTGGTCGAGGCCGCGGATTTCGCGTCGGGAACATCCAGCCGGTCGTCGAAGATGATCCACGGCGGCCTGCGCTATCTCGCCCAGGGCGATCTGGGCCTGGTTCGCGAGGCGGCCAGCGAGCGCAAGATCGTCCGCGCCATCGCCCCGCACCTGGCCATTCAGACGCCGTTCGTCATCGGGGCCCGCAGCGCGACCGCCGTCGCCAAGCTGCGCGCCGGGCTCTGGACCTTCGAAAAGCTCGGTGGTGTCGATCGCGACCATGTGCACGAAATGTGGTCGGCCAAGGAGCTGGCCGAGCGCGAGCCGGCGATGCGGACCGAGGGTCTGGTCGGCGCCCTGGTCTATCCCGAATACCTGACCAATGACGCTCGCCTGACGCTAGCCAATGTCATGGATGCGCGGGCTCACGGCGCGGTGGTCGTCAGCCGGGCCGCGGTTGAATCGTTCGAAATCGAAAGCGGTCGCGCCATCGCGGCGGCGGTCGTCGATACGCTTCCGGGGGGAACCAGCCATGCGGCGCGGTTGCGCGCCAAGGTGTTCGTCAACGCCGCCGGTCCATGGGTCGACGCCGTGCGGGCGCTCGAATCCGGCGCCGCCGACCCGCGCCTGGCGCTCAGCCGGGGGATCCATATCGTCGTGGCCCACAAGCGCGCGCCGGTCCAGCGGACCCTCATCATTCCGGCCGGCGGCGGCCGCAGCATCTTTGTCGTCCCCAAGGGCGAGGTGACCTACATCGGCACCACCGACGCCTTCTTTGCCGAGGCGCAATTCTGGCCGCCGATCGCCCGGGAGGACGTTCTTTATCTGCTTGAGGCCGCCAATGCGCGGCTGAGCGGAAGGCCGTTGCTGACCAGCGACATCACCGCCGCCTGGTCGGGCCTTCGGCCGCTGGTGGCCCAGGCCGGCAAAGGCGCCTCGGAGGTTTCGCGCCGCGACGAAGTGTGGACCGGCCCTGGCCGGGTGATCGCCATAGCCGGCGGCAAGCTGACCGCCTATCGGCGGATGGCCGAACGGGTTGTCGATCAGGTTGAAAAGGCCCTGGGGCGGAGGCCCTCCCCCTGCCGGACCGCCGACTCGCCGCTGCCGGGTGGGGAACGAACTCCAACTCAGATCAGGCCCACGCTATCGCGCTTGGGCGATGCCGCCGCCGCGCGCCTGATCGGCCTTTACGGGGCCGCCGCCCCTTCGGTGCTCGGTGGAGCGCGGGCCGAGGCGGCCCATGCCGTGCTCGCCGAGGGCGCCCTGACCTTGGAGGACTATTGGGTGCGGCGCAGCGGCCGCGCCTGGTTCTCGACCGACGGCGGGCTCAAGGCGCTTGAGCCGGCGGCCAAGGCCATGGCGCCGCTTCTGGGCTGGAGCGAGGCGCATACGGCGGCCGAGATAGAGGTGTGCCTGACGCGGCGCGCGCACGACATGGCGGAGGTCATCGGCGATGGCGATCATTGAGGCCCTCTTACAGGCTCTCGGCTCGGAAAAGGTTGTTCTCGATCCGGTCGCCCGGAGTGAGCGTCGACATGACTATTGGGTGCTGAGCTGGCTCGCCGATCATCTGGGGCAGCCAGGGCCGCCGCCCGCCTGCGTGGTCCGGCCGACCAGCGTCGCCGATGTCCAGACGGTGCTGCGCGAGGCGGCCCGGGCCGGGGCGCCGGTGATTCCCTATGGTTCGGGCAGTGGCGTGGTCGGCGGCGTGCTGGCCAGCGAGGCGGCGGTCCTCCTCGATATGGGGGCCATGAACGCCACCTTGTTCGTCGACGAGACAAATTTGCTGGCCAGCTTCGGGGCCGGCAAAAACGGCCTTGAGGCGGAGGCCGCGGTGGCCGCCAAGGGCCTGACCGTCGGCCATTGGCCGCAGTCGATTGCCGTCAGCACGGTTGGCGGCTGGGTGGCGACGCGGGCCTCGGGTCAATATTCGACCCTCAACGGCAATATTGAAGATATCCTTCATTCGCTCGAGGCGGTGCTGCCGGACGGGACGGCGGTCAGCCTCGGCAAGGGACCCAGGGCCTCGGCCGGTCCGGACCTTCGCCAACTGTTGTTGGGCTCGGAGGGCACGCTAGGGGTGATCACCACCGTCACCCTGTCGCTGCGCCGAGCCGCCGAGGCCCAGGCCTTTTCATGCTTCGCGGCCCCGAGCATGGCCGCCGGTTTCGAATTTCAGCGTCAGCTCATCCAGTCGGGTTGGCGCCCGCCGGTGGCGCGACAGTACGACGCCCGCGAGGCGGGCCGCCTCGACTCCCGCTGCGCAACGCCGTTGGTGTTCCTGGTTCACGAGGGACCGGCCACGCTGGTTGAAGCCGAGAGGGCCGCCGCCGCCGTCGACGCCCGCCGCTTCGGTCTCACGCCAGCCCCGGAGGATATCGCCCGAAGTTGGCTCGACCATCGCAACACCGTGCCGAGCTGGCCCAGCTTCTTCGAGCGCAATCTGATCGTCGATACGGTTGAGGTTTCGGCAAGCTGGAGCGCCATCGGCCGCGTCTATGACGAAGCGGTCGCCGCCCTGGCCGCCATTCCGGGCTGCCTGAATGGCTCGGCGCACAGCTCGCACGCCTATCGCAGCGGCCTTAATCTCTATTTCACCTTCGCCATTCGGGCCGACGACCTGGCCGAACTCGCGCCGCGCTACCGCGAAGCCTGGACCGCAATCATGACCGCGACCGCGGCCAATGGCGGCAGCCTCTCGCACCACCATGGCATCGGTCGGGTGCGGGCCCCGTGGCTGGAGCGCGAGCTGGGGGTGACCGGCGTCGATCTTTTGCGACGCCTCAAGCAGGCGCTCGATCCGGCTGGGATGATGAACCCCGGCGTCCTTTTGCCCGATGCCTGAGTTCATCCTGGCTCTTGACGCCGGCACGACTTCGGTGCGGGCGGCGATTTTCGGCCTCGATGGAACGGTGCGCGGACAATCGGCGACGACGCTAGTCACTCATCACGGCGCTGGCGGCCTCGCCGAGCAGGACGCCGAAACGGTGTGGAACGCCGTGCGCCAGGTGATCGCCGGGGCCTTGGCCGGCGCCAGTCTCAACCCAGCCGACATCGCCGCCATAGGCCTCGCCACCCAGCGGACCAGCGCCGTCGTCTGGGATCGCCGCGGCGGCGCGGCGCTGACCCCGCTGGTGCTGTGGAGCGATCTGCGCGGGACAGAGACGGCGCGCGCTTTAGCGGCCAACGGATTCCCGGTCGCGCCGCAACAGGCGGCGGCCAAGCTTGGGGCGATGCTGGCCACGCTCGACGTGCCGGCGAGCCGCATGGCCTGGGGCGGGCTCGATTCCTTTTTGATCTTTCGCTTGAGCGGCGGAGCGGCGCACATCACCGAGCGCAGCCAGGCATGGCCGACCGGTTATCTCGATCTCGCCGACCTTGGTTGGAACCGGCGGCTCATCGCCCATCAGGCCATCGACGCGGGCCTGTTTCCGATGCTGGTCGACAGCTGGGGCGCCCTGGCGGTCACCGACCCTTCGGCCTTCGGCGCCCGCGTGGCCATCGCCGCCGATCTCGCCGATCAGCAGAGCGCCTTGCTGGCGCATGGGGCGGGAGCGGCCAAGATCACCTTCGGCACGGCCGCGGCGATGGATGTCGACACCGGCGCGGCCCTGGTGTTCGTCGGGGCCGGCCTGCCGCCGTTGATCGCTTCATCGGTGGGCGGCCAGAGCCGCTTCTGCGTCGAGGGCATGATCAATTCGGCCGGCCAGGCGATCGACTGGCTGCGTGAGCGCTTCGCGCTTGGCGACCACGCACTTTTCGACACGCTCGCGGGGGACGTCGTGGATACCGCCGGAGCGGCGTTCCTGCCGGCGTTGCCTGGCCTGGGCGCGCCAGACCCGGATCCCGCCCGGCGAGCGATGCTGACCGGGCTCTCCGGCGCCGTCGAGCGCGGCCACTTGGCCAGGGCCGGCTATGAAGGCGTGGCCTTCCGGGTCCGCCAGGTGGTCGAGCGCCTGGCCGAGATTCCTGGTCTCGCCTTGCCGGAGGTCATCGGCCTCGATGGCGGATTGAGCCGAAGCGCGGTGTTCGTGCAGATTCTGGCCGACCTGATCGGAGCGCCGGTGCGCCGCCACGCCTTCGCCGACGCCACTCTGCTCGGGGCCGCCCTGGCTGCCGCGCGCGGCGCCGGTCTGGCGGTCGAGGAGGACGCGCTGATCCGCTTCAAAACCCCGGTCGCGCCGCGCCTCTCACGGGACGCGGCCACGCAGCGCTTCATGGATTGGAAAGCGGCTCTCGCCCTCGCCTGAGCCATTCAGGCGAATTGCCTGTCAAGCCACGCCGGCAGGCTGGCGGCCAGTCCATCCAAGGGTCCGGAGGAGAGCAGCAGCACCACCTCGTCGCCCCTGAGCCGGCCCTCCAGCTCGGCCAGAACCGCGCGTCCGTCGGCGGCCCCGACCGCGTTGACGTGCGCCGAGGCCAGGCGGGCGAGGATGTCGACCTGGCTGAGCTGGGCGTGGCCCTCGGCGCCATGCCGTGGCGGGGCCAGCAGGATGACCTGATCGACGCCTTCGAAGACGGTATCGTACCAGCTAAGGGCGGCGGCGTTGCGCCAGCTGAAGGTGTGCGGCTCGAAGACCACGACCAGCGGCCGATCGGGAAAATGCAAGGCGATGGCGTCGATCGCCGAGCGGGCCTTCTCATAGGACGAGCCGAAGCCTTCGTAGGCCGGGACGCGCGAGCGCCGGGTCTTCTTGTCCAGACGTCGGGCGACGCCGCGAAAGGCGGCCACGCCGCGCCCCAGGTCGGCCGGCCGGGCTTGGCCGAGTTCGAGCGCCAGGGCGCAGGCGCCGATGATGTTTTCGATGTTGTGGCGACCGAGCAGTTCGGTCTCAAGGGCGATAGCAGCCCCGTCGGGGATCAGCAGATCGAAGCGGGTCGTCTCGCCGATGCGGATATTGGCGGCGCGATAGCCGTCGGCGCAATCGAGCCCGTACCAGATGGTGGGCCGGCCGGCGGCGAGCCGGCGCAAGGGCTCATAGGACCCGGCGCAGATCAGCTTGCCGTCGGCGGGAACGGCGGCGATCAGGCTGGCGAAGGCCGCCTCGTAGGACGCCAGGGTCGGGTAGACATTGACGTGGTCGTGGACCACGGAGGTGACCAGCACCGTGCGCGGATGATAGAGGGCGAATTTCGGCCGCCGGTCGCTCTCACCGATGACGTATTCGTCGCCCTCGATAAGGAACGTCGGGTCGGCGCCGGCATGGCCCGTGGTCGGAAGGTCCAGCGGCGCGGCGCCGATGAAATAGCCAGGATCGCGGCCGGCGTTGCGCAGCAGCACGGCGGCAAGGGCGGTCAGCGTCGACTTGCCGAAGCTGCCGGCGATCACCACCGTCTCGCGGCCGAGCGTATGGCGGCCGAGGAATTCCGCAAAACTGAATCGCGGTACGCCGCGGCTGATGAGTTCGGCTAGTTCGGGGTTGGTCGCCAGGCCAAGCTTGGCGCTTGAGCCGACGATGGCGACATCGATGTCCCTGGGAATGGCCCCGGCGTCGAATCCATCGCGCCAGTCGACGCCAATCCGGTCGAGGTAGTCGCTCATCGGCGGAAAGACGCCATCATCCGAGCCGCTCACCCGCCAGCCTTCGGAAAGGAGCACCGAGGCCAGGGCGCTCATCCCGGCCCCGGCGATGCCGAGGAACCAGGCCTTCTGGGTCACGTGACTCCGCCTTGGGGCTCCGGAGCCTCGGTCCGCCAGGCCTCCGAGGCCATGATCTCGGCCAGAAGGTCCACAGCCCGCCAGACATCGGCATAGGAGAGATACAAGGGGGTAAGGCCGAAGCGGAGAATGTCCGGGCGGCGGTAGTCGCCAATCACCCCGCGGGCGATCAGCGCCTGCATGATCGCAAAGCCGTTCGGATGCGAGAACGCGATGTGGCTGCCCCGCTCGGCGGCGTCGACCGGGCTGATGCAGGTGAATCCCCGCCCGGCCAGCCGCTCGTCCATCAAGCCTTTGAACACGTCGAATAGCTGCGCCGATTTGGCGGCGATCGTCGCCATGTCGGCGTCAAGCATGAGATCGACGCCGGCCTCCAGCGCCGCCAGACCGAGAATCGGCGGGGTGCCGGCGAGCAGGCGCTCAATGCCGGCCGCCGGTCGCCAGGCGTCGCTGAAGGCGAAGGGTTCGGCATGGCCCATCCAGCCACTGATCGGCGAGGCGAGGCTGGGATGCAGACGTTCGGCGGCGAACATGAAGGCCGGGGCGCCTGGGCCGCCGTTCAGGAACTTGTAGCCGCAGCCGACCGCGAAGTCGGCGTCGGCGTCCTTGAGATCCAGCGGTATCGCCCCGACGCTGTGACTGAGGTCCCAGACGACCAGCGCCCCAGTGGCGTGGGCGAGCGCGGTGAGGCGCTTCATGTCGCGGCGCCGGGCGGTCTTGTAGTGGACATGGGTGAGCACGACCACGGCCGTTTCCGCGTCGATCGCCGCCTCGACGGCTTCGGGTTCGACGGTGTGCAGCCGCGCGCCGGTGACGCAGCGAACCGCCCCTTCGGCGACATAGAGATCGGTGGGAAAATTGCCGACCTCGGTCAGCACTACAGGACGGTCCGGACGCAGGCGCAGGGCGGCGACGATCAGCTTGAACAGATCGACCGAGGTCGAATCGGCGACTACGGCTTCGCCTGGCGCGGCCCCGATCAGACGCGCGAGCTTGGCCCCGACGCGGGCCGGCGCACCGATCCAGTCAGCGTCGTTCCAACTGCGGATCAGTCCATTGCCCCACTCTCCGTGGACGGTCGCGCGCACGGCGTCCCGAGCCGCCAACGGCAATGGCCCCAGGGAATTGCCGTCCAGATAGATGATGTCATCCGGTAGGTGGAACTGGTCCCGGAAACCCCGAAGGGGGTCGGCGGCGTCGAGGCCGCGGGCTTCGGCAAGGCTGATCATGCGAGTTCCCGCAGCACCGCCCGAACGGGCGAGGCGTCGAGGCCGCCAAGCTTCAGCGGCAGGGCGATGAGCTCGTAGTCGCCGAACGGAACGCCGTCGAGAACCAGACCTTCGAGCACGCGCATGTCAGCGGCCAGAACGGCCCGGTGGGCGTCCATGGTCTTGGAGTCCTGGGGATCGAGCGAGGGCGAATCGACGCCAATCAGGCGCACGCCGCGCGCCGACAAGGCGGCGATGGCCCCGGCGGTCACGGCGGTGAACGCGGCTGGCCAGGCCTGCAGCGGAAAGACCGCGAAGGTGCGCAGCAGCACCCTTGGCGGCGGGTCGATGATTCGGGCGTCGACGAACGCGGCGCTGACCGCTTCACGCTCGCCGCGGGCGTCCACGACGCGGCAAGGCCCAAGATAGGGGTCAAGGTCGACGGAGGCGATATCGGGCGCGCCAGCCGCGTAGTGCAGCGGCGCATCGGCGTGCGTTCCCGCGTGCACCGTGGTGGTGAAATGCGAGACCGTGACTGGCGAAGCCTCGCCGGCGGTCCAGCGCCGACCGTGGCTGAAAGGCGTGTCGCCTGGCCATATCGGCAGAGATTCCGACAAGCCCTGGCTGACGTCCCACAGGCGCGCGTTCATCGCAGTGACGCTCCTTGGCGGTGACCCGGACGATGGCTGGTGTAATGAGGTTCGCCTCGCCTCGCCAAGCCCTCGCACGCCACCCGCCACAAACAGGCTTCGCCGATGATCTCGCTTTCAGTTCTCGATCTGGCTCCCGTCATCGAAGGCGGCGATCCCGGGACGGCGCTGCGCAACAGCCTCGAACTCGCCCGCCACGCGGAGCGGTTGGGCTACCGCCGCTATTGGATGGCCGAGCATCACAACATGCCAGGCATCGCCAGCGCCGCCACCTCCACCGCCCTGGCGTTCATTGGCGCCGGCGTCAGCTCCATCCGCATCGGGGCCGGCGGCGTCATGCTGCCCAACCACGCGCCGCTGGTGATCGCAGAACAGTTCGGCACTCTGGCGGCTCTCTATCCTGGCCGCGTTGACCTGGGCCTTGGCCGCGCCCCCGGAACCGACGGCGCGACCGCCCTGGCCTTGCGTCGGACCCTGGTCGGCGACGAGAGCCGATTCCCGCGCGATGTCGTCGAACTGCTGCGCTATTTCGAACCGGCGGTCCCCGGACAGCCAGTGCGGGCGGCGCCGGGCGCCGGAGCCGACGTCGCCGTCTGGCTCTTGGGCTCAAGCACCTTCGGGGCCCAGCTCGCCGCCATCCTCGGCCTGCCCTACGCCTTCGCGTCGCACTTCGCGCCGGCCGAGATGATGGCCGCCGCGGCGCTCTATCGGGCGCAGTTCCAGCCTTCGGAGCGGCTATCGAAGCCCTATCTGATGTTTGGCCTCAACGTGGTCGTCGCCGACACCGACCGCGAAGCGATCTGGCTAGCCAGCTCCCAGCGCCAGGCGTTCGCCGCCCTGCGCGCCGGACGGCCGGGCCTGCTGCCGCCGCCCGCCGATCTCGGTGACGCCGGCCCGGCGCCGCCCGGCAGTCCCTTGGCGGAAGCCATCGCCGGATCGCCGGCCACGGTGGCCGCCAGGCTGGCCGACTTCATCGCCCGCACTAACGCCGATGAGATCATCATCACGGCGTCGATCTTCGATCATCAGGCCCGACTGCGTTCATTCACCCTGGCGGCGCAAGCGTTCGAAGCGGCGGTTGGCGGCCCGTCGCCCTCCGTGCCATAAGCCGCCCCTCCCCTCCACAAAGTCGTTCCTTAATGCACCCTTGGATGCCGATAGCCGCCGCCGCGGCGATCGCCGCCTCCGCGTTCGCGGTTCGGGCCGAGACCTGCCAAGGCCCGGTCACGAGCGCTCGCCTGATTGTCCTGATCGACGGCGTCCGGTCCGCCAAGGGCCTGATGACTGCTTCGCTCTATCCCGGCGACAGAAGCCAGTTCCTGATCAAGAACGGGGCGCTGAAAGTCTGGTCGGTGGCCGCCGCCGCCCCGCAGACGCGGATGTGCATCTGGCTGAAGAACGGACCGGGCGCCTATGCCGTGGCCGTCTACCATGACGCCAATGCCAACGGCCGCTGGGATCACAACCCGCTCACAGGGATCGAAGGCCTGGGATTTTCCAACAATCCACGCTTCGGTTTCTCGGCGCCAAAGTACGAGGCGGCGAAGTTCCAGGCCCAAGGCGCGCTGACGACCTTGCACATTCGCCTCCGCTACCCGTAGGTTCCAGCAGACTGGGGCGCGAAGGCAGGGGTTAGATGGCGGGAATTTCCATCGCGGACAGCCTGCGGGTGGCCGCCCGCACACTGACCTCGCGCAAGCGGCCATTGCTCGCCCACCTCGTGGTGACCCGCTATTGCAACCTCGAGTGCGCCTATTGCGTCGAATACGACAAGGTTTCCAAGCCCGTTCCCCTCCCCGACTTGATTGCCCGCGTCGACGCCCTGGCGGCGCTCGGCGTTCAGATCGTCACCCTGACCGGCGGGGAGCCGCTGTCCCACCCCGGGCACGAGGCGGTCATCCGACGAATCCGCGAGCGTCGCATGATCGCCACGACGATCACCAACGGCTTCCTGCTGACGGAAAAGCGCATCGCCGCCATGAATGCCGCCGGTCTGCAGGAGCTGCAGATTTCGATCGACGGGGTAAAGCCGGACGCCATCTCCAAAAAGACGCTCAAGTCTCTGGCCGGAAAATTGCGTTTGCTGGCCCGCCACGCGGGCTTTCACGTCAACATAAATTCGGTGCTCGGGATTTCCGAGGAACGCACCCGCGACGCCCTCGAAGTCGCAGAGACAGCGCGCAGCCTCGGCTTCTCGCACACGGTCGGCGTCCTGCACGATGGGGCGGGAACGCTGGCCCCGCTTTCGACCTCGCAACGCGCTGTCTACGACGCGTTGATGCACGCTGGATCGCCCGCTCATTTCATCAACTATCTGATGTTCCAGCGTAACCTTATGGCTGGCCGGCCAAACGCCTGGCGGTGCCGGGCCGGGGCCCGCTATCTCTACATCTGCGAGGACGGACTGGTGCACTATTGCTCGCAGCAGCGTGGCGCGCCTGGCATTCCCCTGGCCACCTATGGCGCCGCCGACATCGCCCGGGCATTCGACACTCCCAAGGCCTGCGCGCCCTTCTGCACCGTCAGCTGCGTCCACCAGGCGAGCTTCCTCGACGCCTGGCGCGGCCGCCAGAAACTGGCCGCCGCGTAGAGCGGCTCGGCTTGACGGACGGTTTTCCGGCGTCGAAGGTTCTCTGACTGGCAGATAAGGGATTTTCATGAGACGCGTGGCGCTTCTGGCCGGCCTTGTCGCCGTTTCCGCCGTTGTCGGCTGCGCCCCCGCGGCCAAGAAGCCAGTCTTCAACGCCGCCAAGACCATCGATGCGCTACGCGCCGACGAGGTCGACTGGAATGCCGATTGGAAGAGCGGCGATCCAGGCAAGGTCGTGGCGCATTTCGCCCCGGACGCCGTCGCCATGTTGCCCGGCGAACCCCCCGCCGCCGGCCTCGAAGCCATTCGCTCGCAAACCCAACGGGCCATGGATGATCCTGGATTTTCGCTGACGTTCAACAGCGAAAAGGTCATTGTCGCGACCAGCGGCGACCTGGCGGCCGCGCGCGGAGTCTTCACGCTCAAGGCAACCGATCCGGCCACCAAGGCCGTCACCACGAGCAGCGGCGCCTTCGTCACCGTTTACAAGCCGCAGCCCGATGGCGCCTGGCGGGCCATCTGGGACATTGCGACCCTCGGCCCGACGCCGGCGGCGCCGAAGTAAGCCCAAGGAGACCTCGGCCATGGAACTGGCTCCCGGCAAAACCGGCCTGTCGGCGGCGCGGCTCGAGCGCATCACCGAACACCTGGAGCGCAGCTATATTGGCCCTGGCAAGATCGCCGGCTGCCAGGTGGCCGTCGCCCGCCGTGGCCGCCTGGCCTATTTCCGCTCTCTCGGCAGCATGGACCTGGGGCGCGGCAAGCCGATGGCCGACGACGCCATCTTCCGCCTCTACTCGATGACCAAGCCGATCACCTCGGTCGCCCTGATGACGCTCTATGAGCGCGGCTATTTTCAACTGAACGATCCGGTCAGCCGATTCTTTCCGGCCTGGAAAGGCCAGCGGGTCTGGAAGTCGGGTCGCGGGACCGAGATGGTCACCGAGGATCCGCTGCGGCGGGTCTCGATGCGCGACATGCTCTGCCATACCGGCGGGCTCACCTACGGCGCGGCGCTGGTCGCCCTCGGCGCGCCCGACACCGGACTGGCGGTCGATGAAGTCTATGCGCAGTTAGGCGTGCGGCGCGGCCGCGGCGAGACCTTGGCCGAATTCATGGACAAGCTCGCCCACGTGCCGCTGCTCTACCAACCCGGCGAGCGCTGGATGTATTCGCTGTCGACCGACGTATGCGGGGCCCTGGTCGAAAAGATCAGCGGCCAGCGCTTTGACCGCTATCTGCAGGCCGAGATCCTCGATCCACTGGGCATGAACGACACCGGCTTTGTCGTTCCCGACGACAAGCTCGGCCGCTTCTGCGTCAATTACCGGCGCGGCCCCGACAAGTCGCTGCAGATCCTCGACGACCCCGAGACCAGCGACTATCGCCGCGAACCGAGCTTCTTCTCCGGCGGTGGCGGCCTGGTCGGGACCACCGAGGACTATCTGAAGTTCTGCGAAATGCTGCGCCGGGGCGGCGAACTCGACGAGGCCCGCATTCTGGGCCCACGCACCATGGCTCTGATGCACAGGAACCATCTCAAGAATGGCCGCGACCTCACCGAGATGGCGATCGGTGGATTTTCCGAAACCGCCAATGAAGGGGTCGGTTTCGGCCTTGGCTTCGCCGTCACCCTCGACGGGGTGCGCAACGGTTCCCTCGGCGAGGGCGATTTCTATTGGGGCGGAGCGGCCTCGACGATCTTCTGGATCGATCCGGTCGAAGCCCTGAGCGTGGTGTTCATGACCCAGCTCATGCCGTCAGGAACCTTCAACTTCCGCGGCCAACTCAAGAGTCTCGTCTATTCGGCGATCGTCGACTGAGATTGATGGGGCTGGGCCGCGGATAGCAATCAGGCTCGCCTGGCGCTGATGATCGCGATCGTCGGATCGAGCATCTGGCCCTTCATGACCCCAACGCCCCGGTCCGGGGAGATGGGGGCGGCGAGGATCCTGCGCACCGCGTCCATGCCGTCCACGACGCGGCCGAAGACCGCGAATCCCTGGTTGTCCCCGCCCTGGCTCGGGTCGGCGTCGAGGGAGGGGATCGCCCCGACGCAGATGAAGAAATCGCAGGTCGCCGTTCCTGGCGCATAGCGGGCATAGGAGATCGCGCCATCGACATGGCTGAGGCCGGTCCGGGTTGTCGGCTCATGGGCGATCGGGGCCAGCACCTTGGCCGGATCGCCCTGCAATCCGCCCTGGGCGAGCCCGATCGGAGGGGCAGGCGATAGCTTCATGGCGCGATAGAAGCTGGCGCCATCCAGGCGTTTGCGGTCGACATAAGCGAGGAAATTGGCCGCGCCGATGGGCGCCCGATCGGACGCCAGCTCAAGCGTAATCGGGCCGAGCGCGGTCGTCAGCACCACCTTGGGACGCGTCGAAGGCGCATCGGCGAGCCCTCCGGCCGCCAGCGTCGCCATGCCGAGGGCGGCTAGATGGCGGCGGGTTGGCGGCTGGCGGCTCATGTCTTGAGCTTGTAGCCGGTCTTGAATATCCACCACACCGCGATCAGGCACAGGCCCAGAAAGGCCGCGGTCATGGTCAGGCTGAGGCCAACGCCGACATCCGACATCCCAAAGAAACTCCAGCGAAATCCGCTGATCAGATAGACGACCGGATTGAACAGGGTGACCTTGCGCCACAGGGGCGGCAGCATGGCGATCGAATAGAAGCTGCCGCCCAGGAACGTCAGCGGCGTGATCACCAGGGTGGGCACGATCTGCAGCCGCTCCCAGCCCTCGGCCCAGACCCCGATGATGAAGCCGAACAGGCTGAAGGTCACCGCCGTCAGGACCAGGAACAGCGCCATCATCGCCGGATGGTCGATGTGGTAGGGCACGAACAGGCGCGCCGTTCCGAGAATGACCAGGCCCAGCAGGATCGACTTGCTGGCGGCCGCGCCGACATAGGCGATGACTGTCTCCAGCCAAGACACCGGGGCTGAGAGCAGCTCATAGATGGTCCCGGCCCACTTGGGCATATGAATGCCGAAGCTGGCGTTGCCTATGCTTTCAGTGAGCAGCGACAGCATGGTCAATCCGGGGACGATGAACGCGGCGTAGGCGACGCCGTCGACGGCCTTCATCCGCGATCCGATCGCCGAGCCGAAGACCACGAAATACAGCGACGTGGAGATCACCGGCGACAGCAGCGACTGGGTGATGGTGCGAAACCACCGCGCCATTTCGAAATGGTAGATGGCGCGCACCGCATGCAGGTTCATGGGCGGCCCTCCCGGCGGCTGACCAGAGAGACGAAGATGTCTTCGAGCGAGCTTTCATGGGTGTCGAGATCGATGACCGCGATGCCGGCCTGGGCCACCCGCGCCAGGATGTCTCCGGCGGTCGGGCCGCCGGCCCTAAGATTGAGACCGCCATCGAGGCTTTTGCCATCGTCGGCCAGCTCAAGGTCGAGATCGGCCAGGGCGCCGGGAATCGCGGCGATCGGGGCCGCCAGATGGAGCGTCAGGCGCTTGCGCCCCAGGGTCTTCATCAGCCGCGCCTTGTCCTCGACCAGGACCAGGCGGCCCGCATCGATCACCCCCACCCGATCGGCCATTTCCTCCGCCTCCTCGATGTAGTGCGTGGTCAGAATGATGGTGACGCCGCGTTGGCGCAGGCCGCGAACCATCGCCCACATGTCGCGGCGAAGTTCGACATCGACCCCGGCGGTCGGCTCGTCGAGAAACAACACGGTCGGTTCGTGCGACAGCGCCTTGGCGATCATCACCCGCCGCTTCATGCCGCCCGACAGCGCCATGATGGTCGAATCGCGCCGGTCCCAGAGCGATAGATCGCGCAACACCCGCTCGAGGTAGGCCTCGTTACGACCCTTGCCGAAAAGGCCGCGGCTGAAGTTCACCGTCGCCCACACCGTCTCGAAGGCGTCGGTGGCCAGCTCCTGCGGCACCAGGCCGATCATCGATCGGGTGGCGCGCCAGTCGCGCAGGATGTCGTGCCCGCCGACCGTCACCTGGCCGCCGGTCTTCCTGACGATACCGCAGACGATATTGATCAGCGTCGTCTTGCCGGCCCCGTTCGGACCGAGGAGAGCGAAAATCTCTCCGGTCCGAATATCGAGGCTGACCTTGTCCAGGGCCCTGAGGCCGGAGGCGTAGGTCTTTTCGAGGTCGCGGATCGAGACGATGCCGGGACTCGCCGACACCGCCTCGTTCACTGACGCCGCCGCGTTCATCCAGCCGGCTGCGGCGGCGTCAGGGCGTCATCGATCTCGCGCGCCCGAACCGCCGCCGGACGGTTGCTGACCCGCTCCCAGTAGCGCTCGAAGGCCGGTCGCTTTTCCATGAAGCCGAACTGCATCCCCCAGCCGATATGCGAGCCGGTGTAGACATCGGCGGCGCTGAACGCGTCGCCAGCGAAATAGGGGTTCGCGGTCACCGCCATCTCCAGGGCGTCGAGCGTCAACTTCAGGCTGCCGAACCCGATTTGCAGTTCCTTTCCGGCGGTGTCGAAGCCCATGTTCTTGCACATCCCGGCCATTTCCACCGGCCCGGCGCCGAAGAACAGCCAGCGGTAATAGGGGCCGCGGGCCTTGAGGTCCGGAGCCAGGGCCGCTCCTGGAAAGGCGTCGGCGAGATAGGCGCAGATCGCCGCGCTCTCGGTCACCACCGTCTCGCCGTGCCGGATTGCCGGCACCTTGCCCATCGGATTGATGGCCAGATAGTCCGGGCCCTTCATGGCCCCGTCATAGCCGAGGATCTCGGTGCGGTAGGGTGCGCCAACCTCTTCCAGCATCCAGCGGACGATCCGGCCCCGCGACATCGGGTTGGTGTAAAAGACCAGCTCTTCGGACATCGTCAGTCTCCTTTGGAACAAACAGCGAACGGCGAAGCTAACGAGACCCGGCCTCGAGAGCAAGACCGCGCAGCATCAGGGTGCTGGCGAGATCGGCGATCTCGGTTCCGCTGACCGCGCCGCCAGGATCGAACCAGGTGTGCGTCCAGTTGATCATGCCGAAGAACAGCATGGCGGCCGGACGGCGCAAGCGCGGCTCCAGCTCGGGCTGCAGGCGCGCCACGAGCCTTTCGACGATGGCGATCAGGCGGCGCTGGCGTCCGACGATCTCCGCCCGGCGTCCCGGCGGCAAGGCCGCGAGCTCATTGAGCAAAACCCGGTGTCGCGCCTGGGCTCCGGCGTAGTGGGCCATGAAGGCCCGGGCCAGGTCCCGAAGCGTCTGGGCCGGCGCATCGGCGCGCGCCGCCACCGCCTCGGCGGCCACATCGAGCGCCCGCAGATGCTGGTCCATGACCTCGAACAGTATGTCTTCCTTGGACGAAAAATAATGATAGATCAGGGCCTTAGACGATCCTAAGCGGGCCGCAAGATCCGCCACCGAGGCGCCGCGGAACCCATGCTCGGCGTAGAGGCCGGCGGCCCCTTCGACGATGGCCGCCCGGCGCTCGGCGTAGTCAGCGGCCTGCGGGCGTGGCAAGGCTCAGCTCCAGAGCAAACCCCGTTTGGACGCCAACGTCCAAGCGGAGAGGATTTGCTCTGGAATCCAAATTTCTAGCGCTTGATTCAACGTTTCCATCTGTTCCGTGCACACGCACCAGGCTCTAGCGACGAAGCTGGCTGACGTCGCGCACCGCCCCGCGCGCCGCGCTGGTCGTCAACGCCGCATAGGCTTGCAGGGCGCTTGAGACCCGGCGCTGGCGATGCGCCGGCCGCCACGGCTCGGAACCCTTGGCGCTCCGCCGGCGCTCAAGCACGCCCTCGTCGACCATGAGCTCGATCGTCCGCGCCGGAATGTCGATGGCGATCGCATCGCCGTCGGCGACCAGGGCGATCAGTCCGCCCTCGGCGGCCTCGGGCGAGATGTGGCCGATCGACAGCCCTGAAGTGCCACCGGAGAACCGGCCGTCGGTGATCAGGGCGCAGGCTTTGCCGAGCCCCTTCGATTTCAGATAGCTGGTCGGGTACAGCATCTCCTGCATGCCAGGGCCGCCGCGCGGTCCCTCATAGCGAATCACCACGACATCGCCGGCGACGATCTTGCCGGTGAGAATGGCGGAGACCGCGTCGTCCTGGCTTTCGAAAACCCGAGCCGGACCGGTGAAAGTCAGCGACGCCTCGTCGACCCCAGCCGTCTTCACGATGCAGCCGTCGGGAGCCAAATTGCCCTTGAGCACCGCCAGGCCGCCATCTTTCGAGAACGGATGGGCGGCGTCGCGGATCACTCCGCCGGCCCGGTCGGTGTCGAGGCTTTCCCAGCGGCTGTCCTGGCTGAAGGCGACCTGCGTCGGTCGCCCCCCCGGCGCGGCGCGGTAGAAGTCGCGGGTCGCGGGGCTGGGCGCGGCGGCGATATCCCATTCGGCGAGGGCCTCGGCCAGCGTCGGAGCGTGGACCGTCGGACTGCCGGCGTGAATGAGGCCGGCGCGATCGAGCTCGCCGAGGATCGCCATCACTCCGCCGGCGCGATGAACGTCCTCCATGTGCACGTCGGCCTTGGACGGCGCCACCTTGCACAGGCACGGCGTCGTCCGGGACAGCCGGTCGATGTCGGCCATGGTGAAGTCAACGCCGCCCTCGTGCGCCGCCGCCAGCAGGTGCAGCACGGTGTTGGTCGATCCGCCCATGGCGATATCGACGGTCATGGCGTTCTCGAAGCCTGCAAACGAGGCGATGGTTCTCGGCAACGCGGTCTCGTCGTCGGTCTCGTACCAGCGCTTGGCCAGTTCGACGATCAGCCGCCCGGCGCGCCGGAACAGGCCCTCGCGGTCGGCATGGGTCGCGAGCACGCTGCCATTGCCGGGCAAGGAGAGACCCAGCGCCTCGGTCAGGCAGTTCATCGAATTGGCGGTGAACATCCCTGAACAGGAGCCGCAGGTCGGGCAGGCCGAGCGTTCGATAACCTGCACCTCGGCGGCGCTGACCCTTTCGTCGGCGGCCGCGACCATGGCGTCGATGAGATCGATCTTGCGCGTCTGGCCATCCACCACGACCTTGCCAGCCTCCATTGGGCCACCGGAGACGAACACGGTCGGAACGTTGAGCCGCAGGGCGGCCATCAGCATGCCGGGAGTGATCTTGTCGCAGTTGGAAATGCACACCAGGGCGTCGGCGCAATGGGCGTTGACCATGTATTCGACGGCGTCGGCGATCAGTTCGCGCGAGGGCAGGCTGTAGAGCATGCCGTCGTGGCCCATGGCGATGCCGTCGTCGACGGCGATGGTGTTGAATTCCTTGGCCACTCCGCCGGCAGCCTCGATCTCGCGGGCGACGAGCTGGCCGAGATCCTTCAAGTGCACGTGCCCCGGCACGAACTGGGTGAAGGAATTGGCGATCGCCACGATCGGCTTGCCGAAGTCTTCGTCGCGCATGCCGGTGGCGCGCCATAACCCGCGCGCCCCGGCCATGTTGCGGCCGTGCGTGGTCGTGCGGGAGCGATAGGGCGGCATGGCCGCCAGCCTTAGCGCCCTTGGCGACCCGGCAAAAGCCCCGCCGCGCGCCGCCCTAGGTCAGGAGTCGGCGGCCTGCTGGCCGGCCGCCAGGCCGGGAAGATGCTGGCAGAGCTGGCTCAAGAGCTCATTCTGCGGCAGACCGAACTGGCTGGCCAGGTTCTGAATGTGTTCGTCGCCGAGCGCCGATTGAAGCTGGTCGGGACTGATCGGGGCGTGGTCGCCGCCCGGCACCCAGGAGGCGACCTGGCCGCCCAGGCCGCTCTGCTGCAGCATACCGAGAATGCCCGAAACGCCGCCGACCGAGGAATTGTCGAGGGCGCCGGTGAGCGCCTGTTGACCCTGGCCGCCCATGAGGCCGCCGGCGAGAGAACCCAAACTATCGAAGAGGCCCATGACTACTCCTTCATGAAATGGGAAGGGACGCGGCCCCCCGGTTCTCCCGCCGGGCTAGTCTCATTCAGCCCTTGTGGCAAACCTTGCCCTTGGGGATGCAGCTCTTGCCGCACGGAACCCCGGTCTTGCACTTGGACGGGCCGCTGCGCGGCTTGGCCGCCATCGCCTTGGCGCCCGCAGCCTTGGAGGAGCCCATCGGGGCCTTGGCGGCCATGGCCGACTTGGCCGCCATGGTCGTTTTCGCAGCCGCGGTCTTGGTCTTGGCGGCGGCCGCGGTGGTCTTGGCGGCGGCCGCTGGGGCGGTCGCCGCGGCCGTGCATTTGACGAAGTGGCCCTTGGCGTCCTTGCAGGACTTAGCCTCGGCCGTAGACGCCAGAGCGAGCGCCGCGATGGCCGCGACGGTGATCAGAACGCGCATGGGCTTTACACCCTCCCTTGTTGGAGGGGTTACATTTCCCCTGAAACACAAGCTTGGCAAGGCTGTGTCGCAATATCCTTAAGCTAAAGGCTGTGTGGAAGCCGATCGGGCGCGCCGATGCCCCTCGTTGGGCCCGTCAGCCTCAGATCCCGGCGAGCCTCCGTCGGCCCCGCATGGCCGCCCCGAGCCCGGCGAATCCGACCAGCAACAGCGCCCAGGCCGCCGGCTCGGGGACCGGCAACGCCGTTCCCGTT
>DATBOH010000041.1:0-8124 GCA_036553915.1 Caulobacteraceae bacterium
CCACCCCGTCGAGGTTCTCGGTCACCTCGGTGTTCCAAAACCGCACAACCTTCCAACCCAGCGCCTCGATCGCCCGCGTCCTGGCGGAATCGGCCGCGATCCGATCGGCGTGCTGGGCGCCGTCGAGCTCTATGACCAGCCGCGCTTCATGGCACGCGAAGTCGGCGTAGTAGGGTCCGATCGGGACTTGGCGACGGAATTTCCGGCCGTCGAGCTGACGATTGCGCAGGATCGACCAAAGCCGGTGCTCCACGTTCGTTGAATCTCGCCTAAGCTTCCTGGCGCGAGCAATCCTGGCGCTGCCGGACATCGAAAACCCTCACCCGGACGGGCTCTGACGATCCCGTCTCGACCTCTCCCTCAGGGAGAGGGCAGTATCACCTCTCCCTGAGGGAGAGGTCGAGAGCGGCGCAAGCCGCTCCGGGTGAGGGTCCCCGTCCTCAGGTGCGCGTCGGGATCACCACCGGCAGGTCGGTGTAGCCGTGGATGAAGCTCGAGTAGACGCGCTTGGGTTCGCCGACCACCTCGACTTTCGGGAAGCGTCGCAGAATCTCTTCCCAGATGATCTTGAGCTGCAGCTCGGCCAGGCGATTGCCGACGCAGCGGTGGATGCCAAAGCCGAAGGACAGGTGCTGGCGCGGCCGTTCGCGCTCGATGTTGTAGCGATTGGGCTCGTGGATCACCTCCTCGTCGCGATTGCCGGAGATGTACCACATGAGCAGCTTCTCACCGGCCTTGAGGTGTTTGTCGCGGATGGTGAAATCCTGCTTGAGGGTGCGGCGCATATAGGCCAGCGGCGTCTGCCAGCGAATGGTCTCGGACACCATGGCCGGGATGAGCCCGTGATTGTCGCGCAGCTTCTGGAACTGATCGGGGTTCTGGTTGAGCGCGAAGATGCTGCCGGAGATGGTGTTGCGCGTGGTGTCGTTGCCGCCGACGATCAGCAGGATCAGGTTCCCCAGGTACTCCATGCGGTCCATGTCCCGCGTGGCCTCGCCATGGCAGAGCATGGAGATCAGGTCGTTCTTTGGCGGCGCATTCACCCGTTCGTTCCAAAGACGCAGGAAATAGTCGGCGCATTCGAACAGTTCGGCGCGGCGATCCTCTTCGGTTTCCACCAGCCCATTCTCGCCGATCGGCGTGGTGGCGACGTCAGACCAGCGGGTCAGCTTGCGGCGGTCTTCCCAGGGAAAATCGAACAAGGTCGCCAGGGTCATGGTGGTCAGTTCGATCGACACCTTGTCGACCCAGTTGAATTCCTCGCCGATGGGGATGTCGTCGAGGATTTCCGCCGCCCGTTCGCGGATGACCGGCTCCAGGTTCATCAGGTTGGCGGGGCTGACGATCGGGCTCACCGTCTTGCGCTGGGCGTCGTGCTTGGGCGGGTCCATGGCGATGAACATCGGCAGGCGGAAATCGTCCTCGGGATCGAAGATGGTGATCGCCGGTTCGGAGGAGAAAACCTGATGGTTGGTCTCCACGCTCATGATGTCGTTGTACTTGGTGATCGACCAGTAGGGCCCGGTCTCGAATTCCTCGTCGACAGCGAAATGCACCGGGCTTTCCGCCCGCAGGCGCTCGAAATAGGGCCACAGGGTATCGTCGCGGAACAGTGTGGGATCGGCCGGTTTGATGTCCTCGATCGGAATCGAATAGGCGTGCTGGCGCGCCGCTCGCCGAATGTCCTCGCCCGCGTCATCCATGATCATCTCTCCCGATGCGTGCCTGACGGCGGCGTCAGTTTTGCGCCCGGCCGGCTGGTGCGGCAAGAGGGCGCGCTGACAGCGTCGCCGTGACCCCCTAGCATCGCCCTTCAGCCGGTGTGGTGGGCTTGTCGAAAAAGCGTTCGATTCGCGGCGTGGTGTTTGTGTTTGCATGATGGAGTGGTGATGAGGCGCGTTCTGTTGGCCGTGACGACGGTCATGGCCTTGGCGGCGAGCGCCGCGGGGGCCGGTCCGCTCGACGACGCGAAATCCGGTCTGGCGGCGCTGGAGAAGGGAGACAGCGCCTCGGCGATCGGCCTGTTCACCCGGGCTCTCGACTCCGGTCAGCTCGGGCGGGCCGACCAGGAGCTGGCTCACGTCAAGCGGGCGCAGGCCTATCTGCACTCAGGCGACGCACGGTCCGCCTTGGCCGACGCCAACCAGGCCCTGGACATCGATCCGCGCGACCAGGAGGCGACGGCGGCGCTGGGGCGGGCGCGTGACCTGCTCAACTCCGCGCCTGAGGCGTCCAGCCGCGCCCCCTCGGCCCATGACGCCGCCCTGGCCAAATACGAGGCGCAGAAAAAAATAGAGGCGGACCGATACAGCCAGCAGGTGGCGGCCTACGAGGCGACGATCAAGTCTCAGGAAGCCGCGCACGAGGCTGAGATGGCGGCATGGCGGGCCGACGTTCAAGCGTGCAAAGAGGGCGACAAGGCGAAATGCGGCCGTGCCGCGCAAGGACTGTCGGGCCACGCCGAGGCCCCTTCGGGCTCCAAATCCGTCTTCGGAAATACCATTTTCGCCACCCTGAACGCGGCGCGACCCAGCCGGATGAAATTCATCGCGGCCGACTCGGCGTGGGACTGCACCGGCGTCTTCTGCGTGGCGACCGACGCGCCGGATACCGCCAAGGGGGTCGCCGGGTGCGCCGAACTCACCAGCAAGGTCGGGCAGATCGCCGCCTATGTTACCGAGGCCAGGGCTCTGGACTGGGGGGAGCTGGCGCGCTGCAACGCTCAGATGTCCACCGCCTCGCGCTAGAGCTAACCCCGGTTAGGCGGAATCGCGCCCTGCCGGCCGGTGCGGCAACTAACCGCGCTGACAGGCTGCCAGCGCGCCCCTAAGATCGCCGGCAAAATCGGGAGGGGTATCGCGCCGCAGGCCGACCTCCGCCCTCGTAGAGTTCTTGAGTGGAGTGACCATGAACAAGCTTTTTCTGGCCGCCGTCGGTTTGGCGGCCATGGCGGCGGCGGCGGTTCACGCCGATCCGCTCGATGACGCCAAGGCCGGATTGAAGGCCCTCGATCAAGGCGACAACGCCGGCGCCGTCCGCTTTCTGACCAGCGCCATCGACTCGGGGCGCCTGACCCGAACCGACCAGGAGCTGGCCTATGTGAAGCGGTCCGAAGCCCAGCTCGCCGCCAACCATCCGCGGCTGGCGATCGCCGACGCCGACCGGGCGCTCAACCTCGATCCGGCCGACGCCGAGGCCAAGGGGGCCCGCGACCGGGCTCAGGATCTCCTGGTCGCCGCCAAGCCGGCCGACACCACCACCCGGCAAGGCATGGCCCAGTACGATGCGGCCATGACCCGCTACGACGCCGAGAAAAAGGCGGCCGAAAGCGACTACGCCAATCAGCTTTCCAGCTATGACGCCAAGATCAAGGCGCAGGACGACAAGCACGCCGCCGAATTGGCGGCCTGGCAGGCCAGCGTCGCCGCGTGCAAGGCCGGCGACATCTCCCAATGCGCGCAGAGCGGCGCGGCGCAATCGGCCGCCACCGGCGCGACGGAAGCGCCCAAGCCCGTTCCGGTCAAGGCCGAGGCGGTGGCGCAGACCAAGCCGAAGCCCCAGAAGAAGCCGGCTTCGGCCGCGCCGGTGGAGCGCCCAGCGATACTGTAGAGACTGAGGCCAGAGACCTCGACTTCGGCGCGCCGCCCTGGCGCGCCTTTTTCTTTAGGCCTTGGCCGATCCGGCCGGAGCGGCCTTTCCACGCCGGGTCGCCGGCTTGGCGGCGGCGGTGACGTCATCGTTGGCCGGGGCCGCCGGCTTCTTGCGCGCCGCGGTCTTGGTCGCCGGCTTGGCGACCGGGGCCGGCTTGGCAGGCGGCTTGGGGCGCTTGGCCGTCGTCTTGGCGACGACGGGCTCAGGCAGTGGCTCTGGCGAAGGTTTTGGCGAAGACTCCGAGGCGCCGACCGGCAGCGGTTCGGCGGCCGGTTCGACATCCGGTCCCCACGTCGGTCCGCCCGCCATCGGCGGCTCGATCGCCGCCGGGGCCGGTTCAGGCGCCAAGGGCGCGCTCCGCAGCGCCTGGGCGACATCCGCGGAGGCCTCCGCCTTGCGGCCGGATCGCCGAAAGAGCGCGAAGCCCCCGAGCGCCGCCAGCACCACGGCCAGGCCGCCGGCATAGGGGGCGAGGCTGGTCAAGGTCTGGGCGCTGCTGTCGGACGTGTCGGCCGGAGCCGCGACCGGGGCGACGACCGCCACCGTCGTGTTCGCGGCCGCGGGGGAAGCGGCGACGACGGTGTTGGCGGCAGCGGCGCCAGGCGCAGCCGCTTCGGGCTGAGCGGGCTTGGCGTCCGCGGTTTTGGTTTCGGTCGCCACGGCCACCTTGGCCTTGGCCTCGACCGCTGTCTTGGCGGCTTTGGCGGCCCTGGTCTTGGCGGCTTTGGCGGCCTGCTTGTCCGCGGCGGCCTTTTTGGCGGCCTTCCTGGCCGCCTTGGCGGAGGCCGCCTTGTCGAGCGGGCCTGGCTGGAGCTGGCTGCCGAACTGACGCTCGCCAGGGGTCGGCTGACCGAATTGGCGCGCATCCTGAGCCATGGCCGGCGCGGCCAGCAGCAACGTCAGGAGCGCCGCATGCGCGACGCCGGCGCGCACCGCGCGCCTGGTGGAAATTTGGTTCGATGTGCTCATGACGCCCCCGAGTCGCCGGACTACGCCCCGACGCACCTCTTTCGAATACCGTGTTGTCGAGAACGGCGACTGTCAAGCAAACGATGCGCTGTAGACAAAAGGTCGCAGGGAGAATGTTCAGTCACCGCTGAAGGTCGCCAGCCCTTTTCCACGAACGCCGCGACGCCTTCGCGGCGCTTCCCTTCGGTCAGCCTTGCGCCGGCGCGCCATCGCCCTTTAAAACAGATGTTTGAGATTGAGCGAAAGGCGTGACCATGTCGCAAGCCTACATCATCGACGCCTGCCGCACCCCACGCGGCATCGGCAAGGTCGGCAAGGGCGCCCTGGCCGACCTGCATCCCCAGCATCTCGCCGCCACCGTCCTTAAGGCGATCAAGGAGCGGAACGGCCTCGACACCGCCGATGTCGACGACATCATCTGGGGCACGAGCAGCCAGCGCGGCAAGCAGGGCTTCGACATGGGCCGCATGGCGGCCCTGGACGCCGGCTTCGACATCAAGGCCAGCGGCACGACCCTCGACCGCTTCTGCGGATCGGGGATCACCAGCGTCAACTTCGCGGCCGCCTCGATCATGTCCGGCATGGAGGATCTGGTGATCGCCGGCGGCACGGAGATGATGTCCTATACCGCCTCGACCGTCGATCCGAATTCGGTCGGCTTGCTGGACGGCGGCAATCTGCGCCTGCGGGCTCGGCATCCGCAGACCCAGCAGGGCATCTGCGCCGACGCCATCGCCACCCTCGAAGGCATCAGCCGCCAGGCGGTCGACGAATTGGCGCTGGTCAGCCAGCAGCGCGCTGACGCGGCCATCAAGGGTGGCCACTTCGCCAGGGCGCTCGTGCCGGTCTATCGCGAGGACGGCTCCCTGGCGCTCGACCATGAGGAATTCCCGCGCCCCGGAACCACCCTGGAGGGTCTGGCGGGGCTGAAGCCGGCGTTCGCGGCCATGGCCAATGTGCCGATCGACGCCGAGGGAACCACCCTGGGCGGCTTGATCACCAAGGTCTATCCGGACCTCAGAATCGAACATGTGCATCACGCCGGCAATTCCTCCGGCGTCGTCGACGGCGCGGCCGCGGTGCTCCTGGCCTCGCCCGACTATGCGGCCAGACATGGCCTGAAGCCGCGGGCGCGGGTCGTGGCCATGGCCAACATGGGTGACTCCCCGACCCTTATGCTGAACGCCCCGGTTCCAGCGGCGCGCAAAGTATTGGCCAAGGCCGGCCTCGACATCGACGACATCGACCTGTTCGAGATCAATGAGGCGTTTTCGGTGGTGGCCGAAAAATTCATCCGCGACCTGCGCCTCGACCGCGACAAGGTTAACGTCAACGGCGGCGCCATGGCGCTCGGCCATCCGATCGGGGCCACCGGCTCGATTCTGATTGGGACCATCCTCGACGAACTGGAGCGCCGTGACCTGAAGCGTGGCCTGGTCACCATGTGCGCGGCCGGCGGCATGGCTCCGGCGATCATCATCGAGCGGGTTTAGAGTCCGGTCGCCTGCGTCGTCGCGCGGGCGCCCGCCGCGGCGCTCCCGTACAACGCAAAGAGGGCGGCGAAGTGCTCGTCGAGACTGGGCGGCGGCGGCAAGCTCGGCAAAGCCGCGACGCCGTCCAAGGCCGCCAGAATGGCCCTTGCCGCATCCCTCGCCTCGCCCGCGCGGTAGCGCGCCGAGCGCCCACGCGGCGCCAGGTCGGCGGCCCCGCCGGCATCCGGAACCACGACCGTCAGCCCGCTGGCGATCGCCTCGGCCACCGCCAGGCCAAAGGTCTCGGCCGCCGAGCCGTGCACGAACAGGTCGGCGCTGGCCAAGAGCCGCGCCAGATCGGCGCGATCGCTCACCGTCCCGAGCATGATCACGCCGCCGGCCCTGGCGGCCGCGCGCTCCACCGAGCGGTGGGCGAGGCCGTCGCCGGCAATGACCAGGCCAAGGTCCGGCCGGGTCCGACGCGCCTGGGCCAAGGCGGCGATCACCACCGGCAAGCGCTTTTCCGGGTGGAAGCGCGACACGGCCAGCAGCAGCTTGCCGCTCGGGCCGACACCGCAGCGGCCCAGCAGATCGGCGCGCAGAGCCTCATCCCGGCGATCCGGCCCGAACCGTCCGGCTTCGATGCCGAAGGGGACGGCGACCGCGTTTGCGATCCCCCGCGCGCCCAGCCGCGCCGCCAGCCATTCGCCGCCGGTCACGGTCAGATCGAACCGCCGCGACAGGCTCCGCAGCCGCGCCCACCAGGGCCAGGCCAGGGCGTCGATCGCCGCCCTTGGCGCCAGGCGGTCTAACGCCGGATGGGCATAGGCGGCGACAACGTCCTGATGAAACACCAGGGCCTTGCCGGCCCGACCCCGCCAACCGGCGACCATGGCGGCGCTGCCCCAGGGCGAAGAAGCTTCGACGATATCCGGCCGGGCCGCCGTGATCGCCGCCAGCACCGGGCCGGGGCGGCCGAACCGGCGATAGCGCGGATCGAAGGGCATGGGCGGACTGGCGATCCAGCGGACTTCGCCGCCCGTGCGCACCTCGACCGCATCGCGCTTTCCAGGCGCGATGACGCAGAGGTGATGGCCAGCCGCGGCGGCGGCGGCGAACTTGGCGTCGACATAGCGGCGAACCCCGCCGCCGGCCTCGGCGTAGAAGCCGTTGACATCGACGATCCTCAACTCAGGCGACGGCGCTTCGGCCGCCCGCCAGGGCCTCGTAGCGCGCCAGCAGCCCGGCCATGTCGGTTTCCCACGAGAAGGCCAGGCTGCGCTCGCGCGCCGCCGCCCCCATGCGATCGCGCAACGGAGGGTCGCCGACCAGCCCCATCGCCTTGGCGGCGAACTCCGCCGCGTCGCCTGGCGGGACCAGGTAGCCGGTGACCCCATCCTCGACCAGGGAGCGGCTGCCGGTGGCGTCGGCGCACACCGTCGGCAGGCCGCTGGCCATGGCCTCGAGGGTGACCGCGCCGAACGTCTCGGTGTCGCTGGGGAACAGGAAGACGTCGGACGAGGCATAGGCTTCGGCCAGGGCCGCGTCGGTGAGGAATCCGGTGAACAGCGCGCCCGGCAAGGCCCGTTCAAGCATCGCCCGGTCGGGCCCGTCGCCGACGATCAGCACCGTCGCATCGTCCAGGCCCGTGGCCGCTTCGATCAAGGTGTCGAGCCGCTTCTCCCGGACCAGGCGGCCGACGAAGGCCACTACCGCGGCATCGCCGGCGATGCCGTAGCGCCCACGGAAGGCGGCGCTGCGCCGGGCCGGATGGAAGCGCTCGGTGTCAACGCCGCGCCCCCAAAGGCGGATGTTGTCGCGGAAGCCGGCTTCGATCAGGCTGCGCGCCATCGACGGTGAGGGCGCATAGACCTCGACGCAGGCGGCATAGAACCGGCGCAGCCGCTCGGCGACGAAATCCTCCAGGAATCCCAGGCCGTAGTCCTTGAGATAAGCCTCGTAGCGGGTGTGATAGGAGGCCACGACGGGAACGCCGCGATCCTGGGCGAAAGCCAGCGCCTGGTGGCCGACG
>DATBOH010000076.1:0-3514 GCA_036553915.1 Caulobacteraceae bacterium
TGGCGAAGGTCCGTATTACCTTGCGGCGGGTTTCCTCGATCGGCCATAACCAGGCCGTGTCGAGATGGGCATGTCCGACCAGGGCGACCGCGCCGCGGGGCGGAAAGGCGGTCTTGAGGGCGGCAAGCGCGGCCGCCAGGCTGGCGTGGGCCGGCCCGATCGAGGCCCGCGCGCCCTCAGGCAGCGGCTTGACCGGCCACAGCGTGGGGATTTCCTCGCGATCGCCATAGCCGCGCGCGAAGGGGCTCTCGCGGCCGAGCACCTCGGCGGTCAGGGTCGGCCAGCGCAGCATTGAGAGGGCGGTCTCCACCGCTTCGATCAGCAGCGGCGCGGCCTCGTGCTCACCGATGGCGGCGGCCAGGTCGACGGCGGCCCCAGCCAGCCGCGTGAAGCCCGCGAGTTCGCCCTCCAGGCGGCGCAGTTCGGCGCGCATCAGACGCGGCTCGGCGATCCATTGGCCGAATGCGCGGCGGGCCACCGCCTCGACCGCCAGCTCGCCGACGCCTTCCTCAAGCGGGAAAAGATTGTGATGAGGATCGAGGCCGAGCTGCCGGACAAGGCCGCCGGCGTAGTGAATCTTCAGCAGCGACTCGCCGCCGACATCAAGCGCCAGGCGCGTCTCGGCCAGCGGCCAGGGGCTGGCGAAGCGGCCGCCCGCGAAGCGGTGAACGCCGCGCCGCTCCGGCCAGAGAGCCCCCAGTTCGATCGCCGCGCCATCGAAAGTCCACGGTCCCACGGGCGCGCGCTCGCGGACTTCCCAGACCGCGATCTCGGAAAGCCGCCGCCGGACCCGGCGCAGGCGTTGATCCAGCGGCAGAAGCTCATGCATGATGGCTTCTCGCCGTCCGGGGCGATCCGCGCAAGGCGAGGTCGGTCCTCCCGGCGCATGGGGGACAGGTCACATGGCTCTGAAGGTCGTCGGAACCGGGCTTGGGCGCACCGGCACGATGTCGCTCAAACTGGCCCTGGAGACACTGGGGTTCGGCCCATGCCATCACATGATCGAGGTCTTCGCCCATCCGGAGACCACGGCCTTGTGGATCGAGGCGGCGGAAGGGCGCCCGGACTGGGAGCGGATCTTCGAAGGCTACGCGGCCGCCGTCGACTATCCCACCGGCGCCCATTGGCGGGCGATCGCGGCGTTCTACCCCGAGGCCAAGGTCATCCACTCGGTGCGCGACCCGGACGAGTGGTTCGACTCCACGCAGGCGACGATCTTCGCGCCGGGCTCGTTCGCCGACAATCCGCCGCCGGCGATGGCCCCGTTCTTCCGCTCGTTTACCGGCCCGATGGCTGGCCGGTTGCACGACCGCGCCTTCATGACCGATCATTTCCGCCGCCACAGCGCCGAGGTCGAAGCCGCCATTCCGTCGGCGCGCCGACTGACCTTGCCGGTCGGAAGCGGCTGGGGCCCGCTCTGTGACTTCCTGGATGTTCCGGTTCCCGACCAGGCCTATCCCAGCGAGAACAGCCGCGAGGCATTCCGCAACCGCATCAAGCCGCGCCTCGACGCGCAGCTCTGAATTCGCCTCAGCCGTGCCGCAGCTTGAGCCCCAGGATGGTCAGGGTGAGCAACAGCGTCAGCCCGTTCGACGCGATCAGCGGCCAATCGCCGATCATCAGACCGTAGACGAACCATAGCGCCAGGCCGACCGCATAGGTGGCGAACGACTGTAAGGAGATGTCGCGCGTCGAGCGTGAGCGCCAGGCGCGGATGACCTGCGGCAGGAAGGCGGTGGTGGTGAAGATCGCCGCCGCGGCGCCGATGAACGAGGCAAGGTGCATGCCCCTCCATAGAGCCTGAAGGCGGCGGGGCGAAACTGGTCAGACCACGCTCAGGCGATTGTCCACATGGGTGACCCCGGCGGTTTCGCTGGCCAGGGCCTCGGCGCGAGCCCGCTGATCGCTGGACCGCGCCTCGCCGCTCAGGCTGACCAGACCGTCGCGCGACTCCACTTTCATCCGCGAGGCGTCGAGGGTCGGATCCTCAGTCAGCTTGCGGCCGATATCGTCGACGATGCGTTCATCGGGATCGAGGTCGCTGTGCGGTCCCTGGCCGGTGTGATCGCCGGTGGCGAGATCGCGCTGGCGGCGACCGGCCGCGTTTGGATCGCCGAACCAGGACTTGACCTCATCGCTGGCGCGCTCAAGCAGATTGCGCTCAGGCGTTTCGGGGCCCGGGGGGTTGGTGTCGGTCATGGCGGTCTCCTCGCCACGGACAACGCCGCCGGGCCATGATCGGTTCGGTCTATCGACGCGGGCGGGTCACAACGCTGTCGCCATAGGCCCGGTTCAGGCGGCCATCGCGGGCGAAGTCGCGCATCATCGCGAAATAGCCGGCCGGATTGCGGGTGTCGGTGCGCTCGCCATTCGCGGCCGTATCGAACTCATAGATGCCATGCTCGGTATGGGGAAAGATGGCCAGGGTGAAGGGATGACCGCTTGCGCCCAAGGCCCGGATCAAGGCGCCCGTTTCAGCGCTCGGGGCCTCCAGGTCGTCCTCACCTAAGATCCAAAGTTCCGGCGTCTTGGCCCGGCGCAGCGTCGGCATCGAATCGTAGTTCCACGGCGTGCCGAAGACGAAAGCCTGACCCTTTTCCCTCAGCTCGGCGGCGTTCCACGGCAACAGGAAGTGGGTGAAATTTCCATGCACGTCCTTGTACCAGGGCGCGTTGGCGTATTTAGCCCGCACCGCGTCGAAGCGGGCGAAGCCCTGGGTGAAACCGCTCGCCATCACGGCTTCCGCCGCCTCGCCAATCTCCAGCGCCTTGGCCGTATCGGCGGTCGAGTGGCCTTTCAGCTTCATCTCCAGGGCAAGCTCGGAGCGATCCTCCTCGATCGGCGAAACCGCCAGGCCGAAGCCGACGATGACGAAATCGACCGGGGCGCGTTCGGCGGCCATCGGCGCGACCCAGCCGCCCTCGCTGCCGCCCTGATAGCCGATGTGGCCGGCGCGCGCTCCGGCCAGGCGGCGCGCCTCGCGCATGGCGGCGACGGCGTCATCGGCGAGCACGCTGAAGTCCTGGGTGTACTTGCCCTGGGAGGCGCCGGTGCCGCGCTTGTCATAGACGAACACCCCGACACCCTCGGCCGGCAGAAGGCGCTGCAGAGCGTAGAAATCGCGGGCCGAAAAGTTTTCCGAGCCGTGGATAAGGACCACGATCGGGACCGGTCCGGCCCCCCGGGGCAGCACCAGCCGACCGGCCAGGGTGACTCCGTCGCCGGCGAACTTCGTCTCGATCGTGTCGAAGGCGATGCGCTGGCCCGCCGTCCCGTCGAAGCTGATGGCGCCGCCCGGACACGGCGAGAGCGTCACCCGGATTCCGTCGGCTCGATCGGTCCAGCCGACCGTGCTCGTCAAGCCGCCGTTCGCCCCGGGATGAAGGGCGCCGACGCGGCCATCGAAGGTTCGCCAGCGCAGCAGGTCGCCGTCGGCGGCGCCAATATCCACCACTCGCCCGTCCGCCAGGCGATAGGCGCCGATCCGGCAATCGCCCACCGTGTCGGCGGCCCG
>DATBOH010000109.1:0-5665 GCA_036553915.1 Caulobacteraceae bacterium
CGCAGCGCTTTCGGCGACACCAACCAGCACGGCATGGAAGGGGTCAAGTTCTACACCAAGGTCAAGACGGTGACGGCGCGCTGGCCCGAGGGCGAGATCGCCGGCGACGGGCATTTCGTGATGCCGACCATGAGCTAGGGCCGTGGATTTCGCTCTCTCCGAGGATCAGCGGGCCATTCAGGAGGCGGCGACGGCCTTTTCCAGGGCCGAGTTGGCGCCGCATTCGGCCCGTTGGGACGAGGACAAGCACTTTCCGGCCGAGACCCTGCGCCTGGCCGCCGGCCTCGGCTTCGCCGGAGTCTATATCCGCGAGGATGTCGGCGGCTCGGGCCTTACCCGGCTCGACGCCTCGCTGATCTTCGAAGCGCTGTCCTATGGAGACGTGTCGGCGGCGGCGTTCCTGTCGATCCACAACATGGCCAGCTGGATGATCGACCGATTTGGCTCCGACGATGTGCGCCGGCGCTATCTGCCGCGCCTGACCACCATGGAGCTGATCGCCTCCTACTGCCTTACCGAGCCTGGAGCCGGCTCCGACGCCGCGGCCCTGGCCACCACTGCCCGGCGCGACGGCGAGGCCTATGTGCTCAACGGGACCAAGGCCTTCATCTCCGGGGCCGGGACCAGCGATGTCTATGTGGTCATGGCCCGGACCGGCGGCGACGGCGCGGCTGGCGTCTCCACCTTCGTGGTCGAGACGGGAACGCCGGGGCTCCATTTCGGGGCTCAGGAAAAGAAGCTCGGGTGGAACAATCAGCCGACGGCCATGGTCCACTTCGACAATGTCACAGTGCCGGTCGCCAACCGGGTCGGGGACGAAGGCCAGGGCTTTCGCATCGCCATGGCCGGCCTCGATGGCGGACGCCTGAACATCGCCTCCTGCACGCTGGGCGGAGCCGGTTTCGCCCTCGATACGGCCCGCGACTACCTGGCCACGCGGCGCCAGTTCGGCCGCGCCCTCAAGGATTTCCAGGCCTTGCGGTTCAAGATCGCCGACATGGCCACCGATCTTGAGGCGGCCAGACTCATGGTCCGGCGAGCTGCGGCGGCGGTCGACGCCGGCGATCCCCAGTCGACCAAGCTCTGCGCCATGGCCAAGCGCTTCGCCACCGACGCCGGATTCGACATCTCCAACCAGGCCCTGCAGCTGCATGGCGGCTATGGCTATCTCAAGGACTATCCGCTTGAGCGCATCGTGCGCGACCTGCGGGTGCACCAGATCCTCGAGGGAACCAATGAGATCATGCGCGTGATCATCGCCCGCGAACTGTTCAAGCCGTGAACCCGGACGAAGTCATCATCGCGGTCGAGGGCCGGGCCCATGGGGCGATCGGCCGCCTGACGCTCAACCGGCCGGCGGCGCTCAACGCCCTGACCACCGGTATGGTTCGGCGAATGACCGAGGCCCTCATCGCCTGGCGCGACGATCCCGGCATCGCGGCGGTCTTGATCGATCACGCCGGCGAGCGCGGCTTCTGCGCCGGCGGCGACATTCGCTTTCTGGCCGAGAGCGGCGCGGCCCACGGCATCGAGCGCGGCGCGGCGGCGCGCCAGTTCTTCTTCGAGGAATACCGCCTCAACGCCTTGCTGTTTGGATATCCCAAGACCGTGGTCGCGGTGATGGACGGGATCACCATGGGCGGCGGGGTCGGCATCGCCCTGCCGGCCGACTATCGCATCGGCACCGAACGCACCGCCTTCGCCATGCCCGAGACCGGCATCGGCCTGTTCCCCGACGTCGGCGGCGGCTGGCATCTGCCGAGGTTGCATGGCCAGGTCGGTTTGTGGCTGGCGCTGACCGGGGCGCGGCTCAAGGCCGCCGACTGCGAACTGCTCGGCCTCACCACCGACGTGATCGCCTCTGCCGACACGGCCCGCTTCAAGGAAGCCTTCATCGACCGGCCGGCGGACATCGAAGCCATCCTCACCGAGCTGGAATGGGATCCGGGGCCGGCCCCGATCGCCGCCCAGCGCGATTCCATCGACCACCTGTTCGCCCATGACCGCCTGGAAGCGATTTTCGCCGCCCTGGCCGCCGACACATCCGACTGGGCCGCGCAGCAGCTTTCGACGCTGGCGACCAAGTCGCCATTGTCAATGAAGGTAGCCCTGCGCCAACTCCGCGAGGGCGCCCGCCTTACCGCCTTCACCGCCGAAATGGTCCAGGAGATGCGCATCGCCGCGCGCCTGGTGGTCAGCCACGACTTCGCCGAGGGTGTGCGCGCCGTCATCGTCGACAAGGACAACGCGCCCCACTGGCATCCGCCGACCCCCGAAGGCGTCACCGACCAGCTTCTGGACGCCATATTCGCCCCCCTGCCGGCCGACCAGGAATGGTCGCCGCTGCCCTGAAATTGGAAGTCAGTCCGATGGCCTTTGAGACCCTGATCGTCGAGACCCGCGAGGGCGTGCGGCTCATTCGCCTCAACCGTCCCGAGGCCCTCAACGCCCTCAACACCGCCCTGCTCGGCGAGCTGGCCCAGGCCTTGGCCGAGGCGGAGGCCGACGCCGGGATAGGGTGCATCGTCCTGACCGGTTCGGAGCGCGCCTTCGCAGCCGGCGCCGACATCAAGGAAATGGCCGACAAGTCCTATGCCGACATGTTCGCCGCCGACTTCTTTACCGCCGGCGCGCGCGCGGTCGAGCAGTGCCGCAAGCCGATCATCGCCGCGGTCGCCGGCTATGCGCTCGGCGGCGGCTGCGAGCTGGCGATGATGTGCGACTTCATCCTGGCCGCCGACACCGCCCAGTTCGGCCAGCCGGAGATCACCCTGGGCGTCGCGCCCGGCATCGGCGGCACCCAGCGCCTGACCCGCCAGGTCGGCAAGTCCAAGGCCATGGAGATGATCCTCACCGGCCGACGCATGGACGCCGCCGAGGCCGAGCGCTCCGGCCTGGTCAGCCGCATCCTGCCGGCGGCCGAACTCCTCGACGAAGCTCTGAAGGTGGCGGCCAGGATCGCCGCCCAGTCGCCCCTGGCGGTGATGATGAACAAGGAGATGGTCGAGGCCGCCTATGACACCACCCTGACCCAAGGGGTGAAGCTGGAGCGGCGGCTGTTCCATTCGCTGTTCGCCTTTGCCGATCAGAAAGAGGGCATGGCCGCCTTCACCGGCAAGCGCAAACCGAGGTTCGAGGGCCGCTGATGCCGCATATCCACGCCGAGAAAACCAGGCTGCTCAATCGCCTGCGCCGCATCCGCGGCCAGCTGGAGGCGATCGAGCGGGCCGTCGATCAAGACAACGAATGCGCCCGGGTGCTGCAACAGGCGACCGCCTGCCGGGGCGCCATGGACGGCTTCATCGCCGAGGTCATCGAGGACCACATCCGCGAGCACATGCTCGATCCGGCGGCCCCGGCCGACGACCCGCGCGTCCAGGCCGCCGAGGAACTGGTGGCCATCGTCCATTCCTATCTCACCTGACGGCGGCCGCAGCCAAGCTTTAGGAATGGCGACAATCTGGGGGATGACGACATTTCCCTCTTTCTTATGAGCGAAAAACAGGGCTTAAACTCGGATTTCGATCTATCCATCAGGGGGGCATATGAACACTGACCAACAAGGGCGCGCGGCTGGAATGGGCGCCGCCCTGGCACGGACGGTCGCGACCGCTGCCGCCGGACTTGCCGCCGTCGGGCTGACGGTCGCCGCGGCCCCCGCGCCGCTGAAGTCGCAGATGGCCCAGCATCAATTCCTGCAACAGCACATGGCCAACACCCGCGCGTGGAAGCCGATGTTCATGGTCAAACCGCCAGGCGCCTATCGCATGGCGCGCCGGGCCCTGCTGGCCGCCAACCCGCCAGGCGTCACCGTGCCCTACTGGTCGACCCAGATCACCTCGCCGCTTGATGGTCAGACCTACAATGTCTCGATGATCGGCAGCAGCCCCTATGCGCCGACGCCGACCAATACCAACGTCACCTATGTGCCGGTGGTGCTGCGCATCCATCTGAGCGGCTTCGTGATCGATCCCACGGCGGTTTCGCACTGCGACAGCCAGTCGGCGGCGCGGCGCTTTTTCAACTCGCCGATCTTTCGTCCGACCGTGGTCAATTCAAATGGCGTCAACGTCAGCGCCGTGCCTGGCGGGACGCAGCTGATCTCGGCCTTCCAGCGCGCCAACTTCTGGAACGCGGTCAAGGGAACCGCCTATGGCGTGACCCTGGTTCCCTCGCGCCTCAGCCCGATCGTCGTCGACTGGTCGCCGACCAATCCCACCGACTTCGTCGCCGGGGTTTCGGACAATTGCGGTGGCGTTGTCCCGGTACCCGTGGTCGAAATCAACGAGTTCGACACCGAACTTCAGGCGATCGCCGCCGCCTACGCCCACCCCAATCAGGTGCCGGTCACGCTTTCCGTCGATACGGCCATCTATATCGGCACCACCAGCAACTGCTGTGTTCTCGGCTATCACAACGCCATACCCTCGGCGGATGCGACCGGAACCCAGCTCTACGCCACCGGCGCCTATTTCGACACCAACGCCGTCTTTGGCCCGACCTTCGCCGACACCACTATCTGGACCCACGAACTGGCCGAGATGTTCGACGATCCTTTCGTCCAGAACATCAGCGGGATTCCAGGCGGGGTGAACAATGACCTGACGCCGGCCTGGGGCCACACCGGCCAGCAGGGCGGCTGCCAGAACAATCTCGAGGCCGGCGATCCGCTGACTCCGAATCAGTTCGGCAACTACCCGAACTTCCCGGTCCCCGGCGTGGGCGGCTTCACCTACCACCAGCAGGACCTGCCGTTCCACGACTGGTTCTACCGCACGCCGTCCTCAAGCACCGGCGGCAAATATTCGATGAAGGGTATCTTCACCGCGGTTCAGGGGGTTTGCTCCTAAGCTCCGCGCCTGATTGACGCGTCACCGGCTCCGTGGTCCGCCGCGGAGCCGGTCGACGTTTGGCCCATGTGCTTGCCCGGCCACGAAAGGCGACAACCTTGGGGCTGGCGAAGAACATCGCTGGATTTCCTCAGCGCGGTTCGCCTAATGGACCCTGGGCGCTCGAGTTCGAGACTGGGGGGCGCGGGAGATGACGTCGCGATGACGGGGGCGGCCTCGGGTCGATTTCAACTGAACCTTGGATCGTGGATGCGCCTGGCGGTGGTTTTCGCCGCGGGGGCGCTCCTCGCCATCGCTCCACGCCCGGTTCTCGCCCAGGGCAATGGCCCGACTTCCCTGACCTCGATCACCGCCAGCGCCGGCCCGGATGGTCGAACGGAGCTGCTGCTCGGCTTCAATCGCATCCTGCCGCAGTTCTCGATCGTCACCAACGACGACGCCAGGCCGGTGATCGGCTTTGCCGATACGGTGCGCGGGAATGGAGCCAGCCTGCCGCCCGGTGACCATGGCTTGCTGAAGTCCGTGGCCTTCGAGCAGCGGGGGGCCGTCCTGACCATGGCTTTTGTCGGCGCACAGCCGCTGCATGTCACCGCGACGGCCATCGCTGGACGGGGCCTCAGCCTGACGATCGGGCAGGTCCCGCAGGCGGCTGCGGCCGCGACTTCCGCCACGGCCGGCACAGCCGTCGGCGCCTTCGCCGACCGCCCGCCGGGGGATGACGATTTCGTGGTCGTGCCGCTGAAGTACGCCGACATCAGTGAGGTCGTCGGCCTGCTCAGCAGCGGCCCGGCGATCAAGCCGAACGACAACTTCAC
>DATBOH010000132.1:0-4033 GCA_036553915.1 Caulobacteraceae bacterium
AAGGGCGAAAAACGCCGCGCCTCGCGAGGACATCGGCATGGCCATCAACTCCACCTACGGCCGCAGCCAGAACCAGCTTCACATCCACATCGACTGCGTGCGGGCGGACGTGAAGGCGGCGCTGTCGGCGCACGCCTCGGCGATTGGCCGACGCTGGGCGGTCCTGAACGCCGATCTGGCTGGCAGCCGCTATCGCGCCAGGCGCATCGACGGGGCTGAGATTGCTCCCCACGATCCGTTCAAACTGTTGGCGCAGGAAAGCCCGACGGTGCGCGGCGCCATGGGCGCGCAGACGCTTGCGGTGATTCCGATGCGGTTCGCCAAGGGCAAGCCTGGCTTCGCGCTTCTGGCCTCGACCGGTGGCACGGCGGCGAATCCCGACGGCTCCAGCGAAGACCTGCTCGACCACGAGTGCAAAGTACTGAAAAGTCCGGCTTGACCTGTCAGGCGACCAGGCCTTGCAACCTGGCGGCGTGTTCGCGCACCGCCTCGGGGCCACCGAAAAGCTGGCGGTCCAGGCCGACGCGCTTGAAGCCATAGTGCAGCCCGAGGCGATCAGTGAACCCCACTCCGCCATGGGCCTCGGTCGCCGAACGAGCGACGAAACGGCTGACTTCGGAGAGGTGCGCCTTGGCGTGGGCGGCCAGCAACGGAGCCTCGGGCAGATCCTGATCGAAGGCATAGGCTGCGTACCAGACCAGCGACCGGCAGGGTTCGAGGGCGGCCGCCATTTCGGCCAATAGGTGCTTGAGGCCCTGGAAGGCGCCGATCGGACGGCCGAACTGACGCCGCTCCTTGGCGTAGGCCACAGCCCTGTCCAGCATCGCCTGGGATGTCCCGAGCATGTCGGCGGCGACGATGACAAAGGCGGCATCGCGGAGACGCTCCAAGCTGGCGCCTGGCAGCGCTTCCGCGGTCGCGGCGCTCAGACGCACGTCGGCGAAGCGGCGCGTCGCATCGATCGTCCGGATACGAATGAATGCGGCGTCGACGGTCCTGACCAGATGCAGCCCGCCATGGCGATCGGCGGCGATCAAGATTTCCGCTCCAGGCGCGTCGATAGCCAGTGACGCTGCGCCCGTCAGCTGCCCACCGCTAGCGCTGAAGCCGGCGGAATCGCGGGCCCCGGCCACAGCTTCATGGATGGCGGCCCCGGCCACAGCCTCGCCCGCGGCCAGCCGCGGCAGCCAGGCGTGGCGTAGATCGTCACGCTCACTCATCGCCAAGGCCAAAGGGGCCAGGATCGCCGAACCCAGAAACGGTGAAGGGGCGAAGGCGTAGGAAAGGGTTTCGGCGGCCAGCGCCGCCTCCAGTAGCCCCAGGCCAGAACCGCCGTGCTCTGCGCCGATCAGGATTCCAGCGACGCCGATTTCGGCCAGGGCCGACCAGATATCCCGCGCTATCGGCTCGTCGCTTTGCGCGAAGGCGCTCACGCGTTCGGGCGGACTGGCCCGGGACAGCACGCCGGCGATAGATTGCTGTAGCAGGCGCTGCTCGGCACTAAGCGCGAATTCCATCAGTGTGCGCCCTCGCGAGGCAGACCGAGGCCGCGCTCGGCGATGATCGATTTCTGAATCTGGGCGGTCCCGCCGCCGATGATCAGGCCGAGATCGAACATGTAGCGCCATTGCCAAAGCCCGTCGGCCCGCGCGCCCGGATCCCCGTCGCTGAGGATGCCGGCTTCACCGAGGGCGTCAATGGCCAGGGCGGCTATCTGATGATTGAGTTCGCAGCCCTCCAGCTTGACGATCATCGCCGCCAGTCCGGCTGGTTCGTCGCGGAGGCGGTTCGTCAGAACCCGAAGGCCGTTGAACTTCATCGCCAGGACGCGGGCCTGAAGCGCCATTGCCCGATCGCGCAGCAGCGGATCATCGATCAGGCGGCGGCCGCCGTGGCATTCGGTTTTCATGAGGGCGATGAGTTCCGCCAGGCGCGCCTCGGTGGCGTCGGGGTCGCCGAGCATCCCGCGCTCATGCCGCAAGGTGGCGTTGGCCACCGCCCAACCCTGGCCGCGCTCCCCGACAATCTGGGTCTTGGGCGCCCGCGCATCGGTGAAGAATACTTCGTTGAACTCGGCCCGGCCGGTCATGGTCTTGAGAGGCCGGACGTCGATCCCAGGCGTGTCCATCGAGAATATGAGATAGCTGATACCGGCGTGCCTGGGCTGGTCAGGCTCCGTGCGCACGAGGCAGAACATCATGTCGGCCTGAGCGGCCGTCGAGGTCCAGATCTTCTGGCCGTTGATGATGAAATCGCCGCCCTCCTCGACAGCGTGGGTCGTGATGCTGGCGAGATCCGAGCCTGCGCCCGGCTCCGAATAACCCTGACACCAGACGATCTCGCCGCGCAGGGTCGGGCCGATCCAGCGCCGTTTCTGTTCCTCGGAGCCAAACTCCAGCAGGGTCGGGATCAGCATTGAGATCCCCTGGTTGGCGAGACCCATGGGGGCGCCGGCGGTGACGAAGGCCTCGGCAATGATGCGGCTTTCGAGGATGTCGGGCGGTGCGCCGAATCCGCCGTATTCCCGCGGAATTGTTCGGCCGGCATAGCCGTGGGCGATCAGCAGCGCCTGCCAGGCCAACTGGCCGGCGCGACCGTCGCCTGGGCCTGGCGGCCGATGCTCGGCCAGAAACCGGCGAACCTGCTCCCGGAACGCCCGATGCTCCGTTCCGAGGGTCAAATCCATACGCCGGCCTCTCCTTGCGTCAGTCTTGTGCGCCGGCTGCGCTTGTCGCAGCCTCGGGGCGTGAGAGGAGCCTGCATGTCAGAGATCCGTGTCCCCGACGAGATCGCCGCCACGGTGATCACGCCCAAAGCCTATGCCGAAGATGCCCCGATGCATGAGGCGTTTCGGTGGCTTAGGGCCAATAATCCGCTCGGACGCGCTGAGTTGGAAGGCTTCGCGCCGTTCTGGATCGTCACCAAGCACGCCGACATCCTGGCGGTCAGCCGCCAGAACGACCTGTTTCACAACGGCGATCTGGCCACCACCTTCACCTCGCTGGAGGCCGACGCATGGGTGCGCCAGGCGACCGGAGGCAGCCCGCACCTGTTGCGCACCCTGGTGCAGATGGACGCCCCGGACCATCCGAAATTTCGTCGGCTCACCCAAGCCTGGTTCCTGCCGCAGAATATTCGCGGTCTCGAGGCGCGCATCCGCGATATCGCCCGCGAGCATGTCGAGCGCATGGCTGGGTTGGGCGGGCGTTGCGACTTCGTCAGTGACGTCGCGCTCACCTATCCGCTGCGGGTGATCATGGAGATCATGGGCGTCCCGGAGGCCGACATGCCGCGCATGCTCACCCTCACTCAGGAGCTATTTGGGGCCGCCGATCCCGACCTCAACCGTGGCCACGCCGATGTCGCCACCGAGACTCCGACGGGGCTCGCCCATCTACAGGCGACGATCGCCGATTTTTTCATGTATTTCAAAGGAATCACGGACGCCCGCAAGGCTGAGCCGACATCCGACCTGGCAACCGTGATCGCCAATGGCGAGATTGATGGGACGCCGATCAGCGACTTCGAGGCGATGAGCTACTACGTCATCGTCGCCACCGCCGGGCATGACACCACGTCATCTTCAACGGCGGGAGCGATCTGGGGACTGTGCCAACACCCGGAGGCCTTCGCCAAACTGAAGGCGGACCTGAGCCTCATCCCGGGCTTGGTCGATGAATCGATCCGCTGGACCACACCGGTGAAGCACTTCATGCGCTCGGCGACGGCGGATACGGAACTGCGTGGCCGGGCGATCGCCAAGGGCGACTGGCTGATGTTGAGCTATCCGTCCGGCAACCGCGACGAAGAGGTTTTTGATGATCCAGACACCTTCCGTCCCGAGCGTAGCCCCAACCGCCATCTGGCCTTCGGTTACGGCGCGCATCTGTGCCTTGGCCAGCATCTCGCCAAGATGGAGATGCGCATCCTTTGGGAGGAGCTGTTGCCGCGGCTGAGCGCCTTGGAATTCGACGGCGCCCCCAGCCGCTCCGAAGCCGCCTTTGTCGGCGGTCCCAAACGGGTGCCGATCCGC